>JANOTW010000741.1:0-3422 GCA_031416575.1 Ferruginibacter sp. | reverse complement strand
GAAGATTGAAATTTTACCAAATTATCCTTGTAACGTTTTGTAAAGCATCATTTAAAATATGGGCATCTCTAAAAACCTGTGTGTTTGTTTTAACCTCACCTTTAATTCCTCTCCAAAGGAGAGGATAAGGAAGGTTTTTAGAGATGCCCATAAGATAATAAGCCTGCCTGACTGCATCAGGCAGACAGGTTTTTCAGGGTTTCATTGAACCAATTTCTACTAAGGTTTAAACCTGCATAGAGGAGGGGCACCGTAGTCTTGGTTGAGCCGGAACAAGGGTGAACATACAGCGTAAAAGTATTACGGTAGTAAATGATTTTCGTTTTAAAATTCTTCAGCACCTCAAAATAAGGATTGGCCCAATTATCTGAAATCAATAATTATATCTACAATTGCATCTATCCCAAAACCTAAACCCTAAACCTTCCTTCTTTCACCTTATTTCATTACAGGTAATATAAACTTAGTTTGATTGTTGCCGTCATGATAAATACGAATGTTGGCTTTTTGGAAATCACTGTCATTAGCCGTATAAATATTCATGAACTTTTGTGGGTTCCGGTCAGCCAGCGGAAACCAGGTACTTTGTATCTGGATCATTAGCCGGTGCCCCTTTTTAAAAGTATGTGCCACATCGGGTAATTCATAATTTACCGTAGTGACCTTGTTTGGTATAAATGGCTCGGGCTTCTCAAAACTATTCCTATATTTACCCCGCATGATTTCAGCTCTTACCAGCATTTGATAACCACCCATCGGGTAATCGCTACCACTACCTTTTATAGAAGCATCGTATCCGAAATCATCAGGGAAAACATCAATTACTTTCACAACAAAATCAGCATCGGTAGTACTGATGCTGGTAACCAACTCAGCCATCACCGGACCTGCCAAACTAAGGTCATCGTCCAGTACAGGTGTTTCAAATGTAAGCACATCGGGCCTCCTGGAGGCAAACCGCTGGTCGTCTGTCATATATTCCCTTGTTCTCTCATCGTGTACATCTTCGGTGTAGGGAACAGGGCGGGCAGGGTCGCTGGTGTATTCACTAAAGTATGGCATACTGTTTTTTCCACTGCCTGCTTTTAATTTGGGAACCAACTTCTCAAAAGATAATTTACCGTCTCCCCGGAGGTAGAGTGATTTATATTCCACATTTTGTGGTGGCCATTGGGCTAATTTTTTCCAGTTGTTTTCGCCGGTGAAAAATATATTGGCTTCCGCTATTTCATTTACATTCCCTTTGCCTTTTAAATGGTAATTAAAGAATGGTATTTCAATATTTTGCTGATACCAGGCGGAGGTATTGCCGGCAAAACGAACATTGCCCAAAAAGCTTCCCTCTCTGCTCCATTGGCCATGGTACCAGGGCCCCATTACAATTTTACTATTTGTTTGGGGGCTTTGTTTTTCGCAGGCTTTATAAGCGTTCCAGGCACCCCAGCAATCCTCCGCATCAAATAAGCCGCCCACCCAGAGCATGGCTGGTTTTACATTGTACAATCCTACCCTTGCATTTCTTGCCTTCCACCATGCGTCGTAGTTGGGATGCTGGTACATTTCGTGCCAGAATTTAACACTGTCGCCTATTAATGCAGCTAAATTTTTTAAAGCGCCGGTTTGCAAATAAAATTTGTAATTGTCTTTCACATCAGATGTGAACCCTTTGCCATAATCCATCGTGGGTTTGGGATGCGGCTTGCCAAACCTTGGGTAAAAAGAAAATCCATCCATAGCAAAAAATACGCCTTTGTGGTGAAAATCATCACCTATAAACCAATCGGTTACGGGTGCCTGCGGACTAACGGCTTTTAATGCAGGATGGCCACTCAGCGCAGCTTCGGTTGCATAAAAGCCAGGGTAGGAAGTGCCAAATACCCCTGCCTTTTCGTTATTGTTTTCAATGTTTTTTACAAGCCAGTCAATGGCATCGTAGGTATCGCTGGCTTCATCAATATCCTTCACTGTTTTTTTATCTTTATTAAATGGGCGTACATCCATAAATTCCCCTTCACTCATGTAACGTCCACGCACATCCTGCATAACCAGGATATAATTTTCCCTGATATAAGCCATTTGGTAATGTCCCCACAGCGGCACGAATTTATTTTCTCCATAAGGTGCGCAGGAATAGGGGGTCCGTGTTAATAAGAAGGGATGTTTTTCTGATTTGTCTTTGGGGATATAGATGGAAGTAAATAATTTAATACCATCCCTCATTGGTATTTGTCGTTCAATTTTTGTATAATTGTTTACAAACCAGGAACTGTCTTCATTTTGGGCCATTACGGAAATGGAAGCTAAAATGAATGCGAAAGAAAAAAAATATTTTGGCATGATTTATTGTTTAGAAAGCTCAATTTAATAAAACTTAACCACTATCGATATGAATACCAATAAAGAATTGATCAATAACTTTTACGCCGCCTTTCAAAAGCTTGACCATGCAGGCATGGCCAGGTGCTATAGTAATGATATTGTTTTTTTTGACCCTGTATTCGGGCTGCTAAAGGGAGATGAAGCAAAATACATGTGGGAGATGCTTTGTAAAAATGCACGGGATTTTTCTTTAACCTATGGAAATATTATTGAACTGGATGAAGTGTATTGCACCTGCGATTGGGTTGCTACTTATACTTTTTCAAAAACCGGCAGGAAAGTAGTAAATAAAATAAAGGCCAATATGCGTTTCGCTAATGGAAAAATCATTGAACACAGCGACGCTTTCAGTATACATAAATGGAGTAAACAGGCGCTGGGTTTACCGGGTGAATTATTTGGCTGGAATTCTCTTTTTCAGCGGAAGATTAAAAACCAGGCGAAGAGGAATTTACTGAAATTTATACAATTAAAGTCTTAATGATACCTGAATGGATATATTCAGGACTTCTTGCCCCGCTTATAAATGAAAAGTTTTTTTTGCAAATTAAAAGTGCCGCTATTTATTTTCGCTGGCTCCACCAAACAATACCTACTGCCAAAGTACCAAATAATAAAATAGCTGAACCGGCCTTTGGCCCGGAAGGGGTGCATCCCAAATTGTCGCTACAGGTATCAGGAACGTGGCCGGTGGGACACTGACCACTCGGCGAGCTTCCCTTGGCTGGTGGGACACCAGCCAGCTACAATTTGAATTGCACCCTACAATAGTACCCAAATAAACCGGGGCTGATGTTTCGCTCATTACAACGTGGGTAAAGATCCCCATTGGTATTCAGTATAAGAGGGCGATGCAACGATGATGCCATGAAATTTTTTCGCCCGGACAAAACAAATATGATTGTAAAGAAGTACCCATACTAACGGGTGCTTCCCAAATTGTCGCTGGCTGGTGGGACACCTGCCAGGGGAAGCCCGACGTGGTCGGTGGGACACCGACCACGTTCCTGATAACTGTAGCGACAATTTGGGATGCATCCATA
>JANOTW010000740.1:0-5093 GCA_031416575.1 Ferruginibacter sp. | reverse complement strand
TCGCATTGATATCATCCTTTCCGCTAAATTGGGATTGGATGGCACTATTGACATTGCCAAGATTGATTGACTTTTCAGAGACAGGGTACTCAAACCTTAATGCTACCCTTTGGCTACTGCCGGTGCCAGGGCCTGTATGGAATACCGGGGTACCCGTGCGGCGCCAGTTGTAATACGCTTCCCAGCCACTATTTTGATAAAAGGCTAAATATTTTTGAGTAAGAATTTGGTTTAAACCTGCCGTGGTGGCGCCTTCATATTTTACCGAAGGCTGGTTGTAATAAGTAGCCCAGTCAAAATTGACAGGGTAGGTATTATAATCGCTCAATGTGCCACCAGGCTTTTGAAAAGTAACCGTGTTGCTTCCATTAACGATACCATAAAAACCAATGCTTGCCTGTATGCCTTTTTTGTACCAGTCTTCCGCATCACCGGTTATCCAGCCGCGGTTGATAGCTTCGGCCATGTTAAAGCAAAGTTCAGGATAGCCGATTTGTATAGTATTTTCCGCGGTATATGTGCTGTAATATCTTTTACGATTGATAAATGAATACTTTCCCAGCCCGGCATCAGCGCTCATATTGGCCAGGTCTTCGCCGCTTCCCGCACCTTTAAAGGCTTCAAAACTGTTGGGCGCTTTACCGGCAGCTACAAGTGCGGCTGCAGGTTCGGCTACATAAAATGTGCGTGGATCCTGCAGCCCCACCAACTTGTCAAGATAAGTTGAAGTCATGTTGTAACGGGCTGCATCAAATCCAAAATTGTCGGGGTTGGTTGAATATTTATTGTATTGATTATTGTAAGTGTATTGCATATTGTCTGCCATGCCGGCAAACAACGGGTACCTGGATGGGTTACTAATGGTTTCCGCGAATTTTTGTTTGATGTTCAAATCGGTATCAGCTACCTGTTTGCTTAACTGAATGAGTACCCGGAGTTTGAAACTGTTGACCGCTTTGCGCCATTTATTCAAGTCATTGTTATAATAAAAGTCGTTGGCCAGCACATAGTTTCCTTTAGTAACGATTGTGGATATATCGTTATTTGCTTCTTCCAGCCAGGCAAATATTTGCTTGAATACTTCTTTTTGTGAATCATATTTTGGTGAAATATTATCCAGCGACTTTAGCGCTTCCGATACTGGAATATCGCCGGTTTGCATGGTCAGGTTGTAATACATATAAGCCCTTACATATTTACCAATTGCACTATAGGGGTTAGGTGCAGGTATATTTTTCGCAGCTTCTTCTTCCATTTTAATCACGCTTTTCAACGTATTGTATGTGCCAAAAGAAACACCGGTCCATGTGTATTGCTGATCTCCATAATAGGCGTAATTGCAGGCATAGAACTGGTTCCAGCGCTGGGTAGGATTAAATGGCCTTTGCGATATATCGGTTAATACACCATTCAAAATAAGATTGGCGGGTACGGTGGTGGGCCTGTTGGGGTCTTTCTCCAAAGAGTTGAAATCTTTTTTGCATGAAGTAGCGAACAAGGCGCTACCGATTATCATGATTGAAAATAACTTTTTCATCTGATTATTTTTTTTATGATTAAAAAACAAAATTTACATTGATACCGTAGCTCCTGGTAGTGGGGGTTTGCAGGTTGCTACCTGTTTGGCTACCTGCATACTGGTCTATATCTACATCATTAAAGCGGCTGTCTTTTAGAATGTAAAGAATATTGCGTGCCACAAAAGAAACATTGGCATTCTGAATAAAAGATTTGCCAACAGGAATGTTATAGCTTAACACGATCTCTCTCAGTTTTACATAACTCTTGCTCATCATATTGGATTCTGGAATACTGTTTACCCGGCTGGTATAATCCTGGGCGTAAGTTTTGGTAGCGTTGGCCGCAAACTTTAGCGAACTGTAGTTTGTAATGAAGCCCGTTACAGGGTCAAAGCTGATGGCGGTGCCATTGGATACCTGTACACCTTCACCGGTATAGGATTTGATACCTTTTGTATCTTCATAACGTGCAGCGCCCAACGCACCTTGCGTGGTTTCAATATGACGCCCTCCCTGGAATGTTTTCTTTCTTACATAATCTTCCATTACACCACCCATACGTCCATCAAATTGAAAACTAAGGGATAGGCTTTTATAACTGAACCTGTTATTGAATCCCCAAACCCAATCAGGGTTTGAATAACCTGCAAATTGCGCTACCGGTGATATGATGGGCCTTCCGCCCCCATCATTGATGATCTGGCCATCAGGTGTACGGGCGAATTTGCGGATATACACTTCATCAGTACGGCTTCCCTTTTTATAAAAAGTGTTTAACACATTTACCCCTGCTGGTAATTCTTTCAATGTTTCCTTAAAAGTTGACCAGTTCACCAATACATCCCAGTTGAAACCATTATGCGATTTGATTGCCGTGCCGGCTAAGGTAATTTCAAGCCCGGTCTTTTGTGTTTTGGTGGCATTGATGGTGTAGTTGGAATAACCTGAGGCGGCCGATATTTGTTTGTTGAATATCTGAGGGCCATCTATATAATTGAAGTAAGCCACATCAATACCAAACCTGTTTTTCAAAAATTTCATATCAAGCCCCAGTTCAATATTGCCCCTGTCATCCGGCTTTATATTGTCATCCAACAGCTTATCTGTAAAGCGGGCTTCGGTGGTATTATTATAACCTATGCCAGTACTGTAAACATTATTATAATTATAAGAAGGACCGCCATAAGAAGAAGAATATTCAGCGCCGTATCCAATAGGGTACGAATTATTTGGCGTGGCGCCGATGGTATTGGAAACAAATGAACCACCCCCCCTTACCTGTGCGTAAGACCCCCTTAATTTAAAGAAGGAAACAACAGCAGGGAACTTTACGTAATCACTGATAACAGTGCTGAGGTTAACGGACGGATAAAAGAAAGTATTGTTTTTATTCGATAAGGCGGATAGTTTGTCTATCCGGCCTGTAGTATTGATATTGGCATATTTACCTAACCCGAAATCTACCGAATAATATCCGCTTTGTACCCGCATGTCAGAAGCGAAACTGTAGGCTAAGACGGGATTGCGGCTATTACTGAATGCATACACGTTGGGTACATTCATATAATTGGTGGTAACAAAACTTGAGGCATAAGAAAAGGTACGCAGGTTAGCGCCGACAAAACCATTGATATCCAAAAAGCGGGCGATCTTAGGCGACTTCAGGTGAACCATCGCTTCGGTATTATTTTCAAATAAGGAACGTTTGTCTTCCCTATAATCGCCCCTGCCTTCTTCACGTCCATAAGGATGTGCGGAGAAAGGCATCTTTTCAGTTCTTGTAAGATCATAAGTAGTGATAGAACTTCTAACCATTACATCTACAAATTTGCTGGCCTTGTAATTTAGCGTGGCATAACCATAGATATCGTTTTTATGATGGCCCCGCAACCACTCGTAACTCATGAAATACGGATTGTGATAGCGCTGGTATTCCGCATAGTTGCTTTGCTCGCCAACTTTACCTGGCTGCCAGTAATTACGCATATCATCCATATTCCAGTCTGCGCCACCCCAGATGGTGATGTTATAAATAACGCTATTGGGCCCATAGTTTACATCCGGGATATTTTGCGTGTATTGCTTGTTGAAATTGATGTTGGCATCAAGGGTAAGCTTTTTATTAAATCTTAAGGTGGAAGCCAGGTTGAAATTGGTACCATTCAAATCCGTATTAGGGACAATGCCACGCTGGTAGGTTTGCCCCACGGAAAAACGAAGGTCATATTTTTCACCGCTTGCGGATACTGCCAGGTTATTGGTGGATAAAACGCCCGCCTGGATAAAACGTTTCAGGTTATCCTTGCCCCTTGCCGTCCAGGGGGTTTTTGAGCGAACCCCGGTGATAGGATCAACAGGGCTGTCATACTGCTCTATCAACTGCCCGTCAAACCTCGGGCCCCAGATATCGTAATCGTTGTCATTTACACCGGCGCCTTTACCATCCACGAATTTGTATTGGCCATGGTCACCGGGGCCATAGAGATCCTGTGTTTTAGGCAATGCGATAAAACCTTTGTTAACCATGGCGCTGCTATTGAATTCAACCGAGTAGCCACGTTTATCTTTTGTACCTTTTTTGGTGTTAATGATAATGGCGCCGTTCTGGCCGCGATAGCCGTACAAAGCGGAAGCTACAGGGCCTTTCAACACGGTATAACTTTCAATATCATCCGGGCTGATATTCCAGGTATCGGAATTGATTGGAACACCGTCAACAACATACAAAGTAATATTTCCACCCCGCAGCAGCACCTGCGGATTGCCCAATAATTCGGCGGAAGCCCCCACCGTGAGGCCTGCTACTTTACCCACCAATGAATTTATGGGATTGGGTTCCCGGGCTTTTATCAGGTCCCTGCCTTTTACTTCCTGTGTTGAATAACCAATGATCCTTTTTTCTTTTTTAATTCCCAATGCAGTCACCACCACATCACTTAATTGCTTGCTGTCCGAATTAAGCTGAATGGTTAAAAAACCGGCATTGGCGGAAACAGACTGGTTTTCAAATCCAATAAAACTGACCATTATTTTTTCCCCTTGGGTTACTGATAATGAAAATTCCCCCTCCGCATTGGAGATGGTCCCATTTTTTGAATTCTTTACGGTGGTGATGTTTGCACTTTCAATTGGTTTACCGCTGGACGCATCGGTGATCTTTCCTTTAACGGTAATATTTTGTGCATTTAAAAAGAAGGGCAGGCAAATTATCGCGAAAGCGATTAATAGCCTGGTTAGTTTGGTTGCTGGCAGGTTCATAAACATTTTTGTTTTTATGAATGCAAACCTAAAAGCGCAATGTTAAGGAATAATTGAAAAATTGTTAAGCAAATGTGAAGTGTTTTTATAGCATCATCAAGTAATATTTATACTGCACAACGGATAAAAACGTGAATAAAATTTTTTGTCCAGGCAGAGAAGAAATGCTCAACATCGTTGCATTGATAATCCCGATAGCGTATGCGTATCGGGACGCCCTTCCTTACCACCATATATTTTGTCCGGGCTAAGAAGCCATGTGGAGCATCGTTGCATCGCCCTCTTGTACTGAATACCTATGGGGAACTTTAATTG
>JANOTW010000739.1:0-19462 GCA_031416575.1 Ferruginibacter sp. | reverse complement strand
GAAAATAATATAAAGCGATGATTTTGATTTGAAGTCAGGCCGGGAGTTCTGAATTTATGAATGGGTTAACAAAACGCAATTAAAGTTCCCCAATGGTATTCAGTACAAGAGGGCGATGCAACGATGATGCCATGAAATTCTTCAGACCGGACAAAAAAATATGGTTGTATAGAAGGATCCCGATATGCTTCTCTATCGGGATAGACTGTCCCGAAACGCATTCGCTATCGGGATTATCAATGCAAGGATGTTGAGCAAGGAAACATAACCTGGACAAAAAATCCTGTATTTCGAAATCCCGATTTTCGGGAATCCACATAGCTTTACTGCCTGGACAATAATTTTTTCTCAGGTTTTTATCCATTGAGCAGTATAACCAAATGACATTGCCCGATAGCCAGCAGGGTTTGGCACCCATTCATTCGTGAGGCGGTATAAAGAATCCTATATTTCAAATCAGATCAATAAACCATGCAACAAGCTTTGTCATTTTTATAACGGGCAATTTTTTAATCTGACAGTCCTTAACTTTGCGCCATGATTCAATATGACAAGTTTACCCTTGAAAATGGGTTGAGGGTATTGGTGCACCAGGACGAAAGCACCCCTATGGCGGTAGTAAATGTTATTTATGATGTAGGCGCAAGAGATGAAAATCCGGAGAAGACCGGCTTCGCCCATTTATTTGAGCACCTGATGTTTGGCGGAAGTATCAATATCCCCGAATATGATGATCCCCTGCAAATGGCTGGCGGAGAAAACAATGCTTTTACTACCAATGACCTTACCAATTATTATTGCCAGTTGCCCGCTGAAAATATTGAAACGGCGTTTTGGCTCGAAAGCGACCGCATGCTGAGCCTGGCTTTTGATAGCAAAAGCCTGGAAGTGCAACGTAAAGTAGTGTGTGAGGAATTTAAAGAACACTATATCAATAAGCCTTATGGCGATGCCTGGCATAAAATGCGGGAACTGGCATACACCACTCACCCCTACAGGTGGATGACAATTGGCAAGGAACTTAAACACGTGGAAGATGCGACTTTACAGGATGTAAAAGACTTTTTCCATAAACATTATACACCCATCAACTCCATTTTGGTAGTAGCAGGAAAGGTGACTGTTTCACAGGTAATGGAATTGGCAAACAAATGGTTTGGCCCCATACCTTCGGGCCTAAAATATAACCGCCTGTTGCCCGAAGAGCCAAAACAAACGGCTCCCAAAACCATGGAAATAAAAGCCAGTGTACCCTTAGACGCTTTATACAAATGCTGGCACATTTACCCCCGGCTGGATAAGCGGTATTATGTAACCGACCTTATAACGGAAATATTAAGTGGTGGCGGTTCTTCCCGTTTGTTTCAGGCCCTGGTAAAAGAAAAACAATTGTTCAGCAATATTGATTGTTCGCATTATGGCAGTACCGATGCAGGGCTGCTATCCATACAGGGCAAGCTTGTGAAGGGCGTAAATATGAAAGATGCGGAAGCCGCCGTAATGGAAGAAATCATTAAACTACAGCAGGAGGGAATCAGTGAGCTGGAATTGCAAAAAGTAAAGAACAAAACGGAAAGCATGATGGCTTTTGAAGATATGAGTGTAATGAACCGTGCCACCAGTTTAGCCATGTATGAGTTGTTGGGGGATGCCAGCCTCATCAATAAAGAACTGGAAATATACCAGGCGGTAACCACGGAAGAATTAATGAATGAAAGCAGGGTAATATTTGATGAGAACAACTGCAATACGTTGTATTATTATTCCAACAACTAAATATGGTTCATGGTTGATGGACAATATAATTTGAATTACTGGCTATGAGCTAACTATGAACAATGAACCATCAACTATCAACTATGAACTATGAAAAATATCAAAAACAGCAATAATGATTGACAGAGCAAAATCCCCTTTAATAAAAGACGCCGTCGAATTTAACCTTCTACTAAAGCCATACGAAAAATTTATATTGGATAATGGTGTGGAAGTGTATGCCATTAATGCAGGCGCTCAGGATGTGCTGCAGTTAGAAATGGTGTTTTTTGCCGGTAACAGTTACGAAACCCGAAATGGTGTGGCTGCCGCTACCAATTATATGATGCGAAATGGCACTTCCACTAAAACCGCCTTCCAGATAAATGAACATTTTGAATATTACGGCGCTTATTGCAACCGCACCTGCCATAATGAAACGGCTGTAGTATCATTGCATACTTTAAGCAAACATTTGAATGAGCTGCTCCCTGTAATGCGGGAGCTCATCACGGACTCGGTTTTTCCGGAAGAAGAACTGGTTATCTTTAAACAAAACAGTAAACAAAAATTGTCGGTGAGTTTGCAGAAATGTGATTTTGTAGCCAACCGTTTAATAGATGCTTATTTATTTGGCGAACAACATCCTTATGGCAAATACCTGGTAGCCGCGGATTATGATGCATTAACAACGGATCAGATGAAGGCCCACTTTCAGCAATTTTATATTAATGGTAAAGCGATCATTTTTGTCGCAGGTAATTTACCGGCTGGCCTGTTTGAACAAATTAACAAACAGTTTGGCGATCTGTCAATAACCACCAGCCACCAACCACCAACCACCAACATTTGCCTGCCTGCTTCACAAAAAAAACACCGTGTTTTCAACGATCCAAATGGCGTGCAGGGCGCTATCAGGATCGCAAGGCCATTCCCCGGCAGGCATCATCCTGATTTCATGAATGTGATGGTGCTTAATACAGTATTGGGTGGTTTCTTTGGTTCCCGGTTAATGAGTAATATACGTGAGGATAAGGGCTACACGTATGGCATACACAGCTATGTACAAAATCATTTACAGGACAGCGCCTGGATGATTAGTACGGAAGCAGGCAAGGAGGTAAGCGAGGCTACCGTGGAAGAAGTATATAAAGAGATGAAACTATTAAGGGAAATATTGATTGATGAGGATGAATTAATGTTGGTACGCAATTATATGATCGGTTCTATTTTGGGCGACCTGGATGGCCCCTTCCAGATCATCGGCAGATGGAAAAATATAATTTTAAATAACCTGGATGAACAATACTTTTACGACTCCATTAAAACCATCAAAACCATATCGGCGCCTGAATTAAAGGCATTGTCGGAAAAATATTTGCAGCCTGATGACTTCTACGAGTTGTTAGTAATATAACATATTTATTCAGCGGTCTTAAAATGATTTTCAGTATTTCGCCACATAATTGTAAAGTAGCCGGTGGCTAACTCCCCGCACGGTTGGTGGCCCACCAACCGCAAGGTGTGAAACGAAATTTTTATTCTTAAAAATGTTTTTAAAATTTACTATATGTTTATTAAATAAAATTGTGTAAGATTACAATCTGATATTGTTTAACCTTATTAAAAAAACGGAAATGAAATTTTTACTAAAAATATTAATCACCACCGTTAACGCATTTATCCTGGCATACATACTTCCGGGGATAGAGATCAGCGATATTTTTACGGCGTTGATAGTTGCTATTTTGCTGGCGATCCTGGATGCAACTATAAAACCGCTGCTAATAATTTTAACCTTCCCGGTAACCATACTCACGCTTGGAATGTTTTTGTTTGTTATCAATGCCTGCATCATTTTATCCGCCGAATACTTTGTAGATGGCTTTAGAATAGAAGGTTTCTGGTATGCCGTTTTATTCAGCATCCTGCTATCCTTCTTCAATTCATTTGTACATAAAAGGGCCTTCCCTCAAAAAGGGCTTTCTAAAAATAAGCATAGCCGGGGGTAATTGGTCATTATTGTATCCCGCTATCATTCACTTTAACCTCCCGCTAATAATTTTATCAACTTCATTTTCCACTGGCGTATTTGTATGGATGGTGGAATATTTAGCTTTTTCAACCACGATATTTAAAGCCTGTTACATAATCGGAACTCCTGGCCTTTAGCAGTTTAAAGTGCATGTCTTTTATCTTTTTTGTCCGGGCTAAGAAGCTACGTGGAGCATCGTTGCATCGCCCTCTTGTACCGCATACCATTGGGGATCTTTACCCACGTTATTTGTATAAAAACAACAGGGGCCTTACATTGACATCAGGGTGAATTTTAATATCAGCTACAATTTCAAATTGCATGTTTACCCCCGCTGATTGGCGGGTTTTAGTTTTTTTTTTGGAGGCGGGGCATGGAGTTCATAAGCTCGGAACTCCTGGCCATTTCTCCTAAATGAAAGGGTTACCCGCAAATTGAAAGCGCTGCCACATATTCAAAAGTATAAGGGTACCCAAATAGGCTGAGGCTGATGTTTCGCTAATTACTACGTGGGTAAAGATCCACATAGGTATGCGGTACAAGAGGGCGATGCAACGATGCTCCACATAGCTTCTTAGCCCGTACAAAAAATATGATTGTTTAGAATGGCGGTGCAGATCTGTCAGTTGCCTGGACAAAAAAAAACAAAAACATAAATTTCAGTGTGCGACAAATCAGGTATCCTGAAACTAATATCCGCCATTTTTTTTTAAATGTTTCCACGCGGATTGTTTTTTGCTTTCACGAAATTCCCCAGGTTTTTATTGTTTCTATACAACAATCCCTACCGGCATTAAGCAACCTCCAATTTGGAAAGTTGTATTTCCGAAACCATTCCCTTGTATTTTCCTGGCCAAATCTTTACACTTTTACAATTCTGGTTTGCCCGTAATATTGCTAACTTCATGCTCCGAAAAAAATCAGGCATCAAAACTTCATACATCAGACATTAATTACATGCTTCCATGCAATTCAAAAGGAATGACCTAACGAACGAAACCTTACTCGGCTTATATAAAAATCTTCTTTTGCCCAGGATGATCGAAGAGAAAATGTTGCTCTTGCTCCGGCAGGGAAAAATTTCCAAATGGTTTAGCGGCATTGGCCAGGAGGCGATTTCCGTAGGGGCCACCATGGCGCTGCAGCCCGATGAATGGGTAATGCCGCTGCATAGGAACCTCGGCGTATTTACAACCCGTAATATGCCCCTGAATAAATTATTTAAACAATGGCAGGGCAGTAAAGATGGCTATAGCAAGGGGCGTGAAAGGAGCTTTCATTTTGGCAATGCCGCCCATCATATCTGCGGAATGATATCACACCTTGGCCCTCAACTGGCGATTGCCGATGGCGTGGCTTTGGCACATAAACTAAAGGGGGAGCAAAAAATCTCCATGGCATTTACCGGTGAGGGAGGTACCAGCGAAGGGGATTTTCATGAAGCGCTGAATGTTGCCGCCGTATGGGGCCTGCCGGTAATTTTTGTAATAGAAAATAACGGCTATGGGCTAAGCACCCCCGTGAGTGAGCAGTACCGTTGCTTTAGTTTGGCGGAAAGGGCCAGGGGCTATGGTATGGAAGGTGTGCGGATTGATGGCAATAATATTTTAGAAGTTCATGAAACCATAAAAGGCGTAAGGGAATATTGCATCCATAATCAAAAACCCTACCTGGTAGAATGTACCACCTTTAGAATGCGTGGCCATGAAGAAGCCAGTGGCACCAAATACGTGCCCAAACATTTGTTTGATCTGTGGGAACAGAAAGACCCCATCAAAAACTATGAAAACTATTTGATGGGCGAGGCTGTATTAAGCGCCCAATCAATTACGGACATACGCAATGAGTTCAGGGAATATATCGAATCTGAATTAAAGACAGGCTATGCATCGCCGCCAATGGTGGCTGATACGAAAGAAGAGTATGATGGCCTTTTTGCAAAGCCAGGCAATTTTAATAAGGCGGCTATAAAAATAATTGATAACTCAAAGCCGGGCATAATACCTGCTGGTGCAACCAAGCAGGGTTCACGTTTTATTGATGGCATAAAAGAGGGCCTCTGGCAAAGTATGCAACAGCATCCCAACCTGGTATTAATGGGACAGGATATTGCGGAATATGGGGGCGCTTTTAAAATAACCGAAGGTTTTGCGGAAGCATTTGGAAAAGCAAGGGTACGAAATACGCCCATTTGCGAAAGCGCCATTGTAGGGGCCGCACTTGGCCTTTCTTTGGAAGGTTATAAAGCGATGATGGAAATGCAATTCGCTGATTTTGTAACCATGGGGTTTAACCAGATCATTAATAACCTGGCAAAACTACATTACCGCTGGGGGCAAAACGCCGATGTGGTTATAAGAATGCCAACAGGCGGGGGCGTGGGCGCCGGGCCCTTTCACAGCCAAAGCAATGAAGCATGGTTTGTACATACCCCGGGGCTGAAAATAGTTTACCCATCCACTCCAATGGATGCGAAGGGATTGTTGATAGCAGCAATCAATGACCCCAACCCTGTTTTATATTTCGAACACAAGGCTTTGTACCGCAGCATCACCGGGCCGGTGCCGGAAGCATATTACGAAATTGAAATTGGCAAAGCAAGATTAGTGCAGGATGGTGATGATATTAGTATAATTACATACGGGGCGGGAGTGCATTGGGCTATGGATTTCGCGAAAAACCACCCGGCGCTTTCCTTATATATTTTGGATATGCGAACCTTGCTGCCTTTGGATTATGCAGCCATCAAAAATGCGGTGCAGGCAACCGGCAAGGTTTTAATATTGCACGAGGATACGTTAACCGGTGGTATTGGCGGGGAAATAGCTGCATGGATAGCCGAACATTGTTTCGGGTATTTGGATGCGCCGGTGATCCGTTGTGCTTCGCTTGATACACCCATTCCTTTTAACCTTGAACTGGAGAAAAACTTTATGGCTTATAGCAGGCTGGGTGAGGCGGTGGATAGGTTGATGAATTATTGAGGGGGATGGTTGAGGGTTGAGTTCAGGTTTTGCATTGTTGCCAAGGCGGTTCGGTAAAAATAAGTTAGAACCGGTTATTTTGATGTCCTGTTTTTTTGATTGTATTTTTTGGGGGAACGAGCGGAAGTGCCGCTATTGGTCATTGTTGTGTACTTTTACTTTTTCAGTTTAATGCAGCATCCTTACTTTGGGTACTCGTTTTGTTTATTACATTGTCAGCCATTGACGAAGCATTTCATTTTATGCCTTCACATTCATAATTTAATCAGTCCTTTTTTCTTTTTACAAAAAACAAAAGACCCAAAACGGGGCCTTTATAAAATTAAAATAAATGAATGATTTTACTTCCCCGCCAATTCTATCATAGTGGTTAATTCATCTACCAGCGCATCATCATTGCCGCTAAAGCCTAAGGACTTAAAGCGGATCTTCCCCTCCTTGTCAATAACAAATTTTGTGGGTATGCCGTTCACATTAAAATCCGCTACCATTTTATTGTCATCATCCATCAATACATAAAAAGGATAATTTTTCTTAGTCATAAAATCTTTGGCATTTTGTAATTTGTTATCAGCCGTTTCCCAGGTATCTACAAATAAGAATTTTACATTTTCATTGTCCTTATATTTTGCCAGCGCTTTATTCATCGCCGGCATGGATGCAATGCAGGGGCCGCACCAGGTAGCCCAAAAATCCACTATTACTATTTTCCCTCTCAGGCCATCAAGGCTCACAGCTTTACCATCAAAATCTTTTAAGTTGAATTTAGGGGAAGGGTCATTCAAAATACTTTTTGCGATCTCCGCTCTTTTTTTAGTTTTCGCGGATGCCTCTAATGCTGCCAGGTATGCGTCAAAGCCTTTATCACTTTTCTTTTCTTTAATGTATAAATTTTTAAGTGCACCCTTTGTTTTAGAAGTGGCCACCCCATCCTTTACAAATTTTTCCATTAATTTTTTAGCTTCAGTTTCGGGCAGCGCTTTCTCTGCAAGCAAGGCGTACCTTTCATTATATTCCGCATCTTCAAATTTTCTAATGGTAGCCGCATCCTTTGCAAAGGGCAAGCCTGTTTTATAATCCCCCAGTTTATATAAAATGAACCCGTAAGTATCACCAAACATGGAGTAATTGGATTTACGTTGTTGCTCCCATTGTTTGGTAGTGAGGTCGCCGGGTTTTTTTCCGGTTGGTTTCAGCATTTCATTTTTTGCGTAAATAGTGGCGGCATACGACATCTTTTTCGCTTCTTCAAGGTTCTCATCCAACTCAGCCATGTTCCATGCGATATTATTGTTGTTAAACGCCACCGCAGGTTTGCTCATTCCTTTGCTCCATTCATTATATGCTTTGTAATCTTTTGCTTTAGCATAAGCATTTGCCATTTGCGATTTCAAATTATCAGTCATTCCCTTGCCGGCTTCTGTTGGCGGGTATTTGGCTGCCAAATCATGGTACAAAGCCAGTTTCTTTACCGGGTCATTTTCTTTATTGAAATTCATGGCTGCCTCGTTCTTATTCCAATTGCCTTGCGGAAAAAGAGTTTTCATCGTTGCCGTCAAGCTGTCCGCCTTTTCTTTTCTTTTATTTCTGCCGTACCATTGTATCAATGTGTTATATCCGTCTTCGGTTAAATTTCCATTACTTTCAAAATTTTGTAATGCTGTTAAAGCAAGTGCCGGCGCTTCTGTTTTTTTCGCCCTGCTTATTGCATTTAACCAGCTACTAAAAAACAGCGGGTTACTTTTTAAGCCGGGGTATTGTTTCATCCCCTCTTCTAAATATGCCAATGAATTTGCTGCATCCACGGGCAAGCCAAATAAATATTCGCCATAGCCAATATGCAAATCACTTGCTGAAGAATAATAAGCTTCTACGGGAACATTTTTTTCGGTGTAAACAGGAACGATGTAGCCTTTACCGTTATTAATATCCTTTTCGTCGCCGTAAGAAAAACCAAAAGCGATACAATTGGCGTTACTATCTAAAGTAACTGATCCTGAATACACGCTTCCTTTTTTTACAATAACCGGTTCTGTTACTTTTAGCCCTTTGCCGGTAAATTGATATACTACTATATCCACAGCAGGTTGTTTTATTAAAGGCGAGTAAGTTTTATTAAACTCAAAACTTAACTTACTGTTTTGATTTGGGTATTCAGGAGTGGTCTTTAAAGCAGTAAATGTTGTTTGGGCGCTTAACTGTAAAATGCCTGTAATGAGCACAAGCATCATGATTATCTTTTTCATAAAGGGGTTGTTTAGGTACTAAATATATTTATTTTAAATCATTGTTTATCATAAAATTTAGGGTGCATCCCAAACTGTCGCTGGCTGGTGGGCACACCTGCCAGGACAAACAACCGTGGCAGGTAACTTCAACGGCCCCAGCCTCCAAACTGTCGCTCTATTCCTGCCGCTCAGCAATAAATATTTTTTGCCCGGGCTAAGAAGCTATGTGTGTTCATCGTTGCGTTAATAATCCCGATACGCATACGCTATCGGGATTATCAACGCAACAATATTTATTCAGGGTTCTGATGCCTGGCCAAAAAAGATAAATAGTAAAATCCCGATTATTTCGGGAAGAGCATGCACTTTAAACTGCAAAAGACCAGGATCCCTTTCGTGGGTTGGGGATTAAGTTGCTTTGTCCTTCGTGTTTTGGACAAGGCCGATACCTGCCGCAAAGAAGATAGCGCCCAATACGGCAAACATTATAATTCCTTTTACGTTACGCGTGCCCTGTCCACCATTCATAAAATAGAATGCGGCTGCAATAAGCCCAACTATACCTAACAGGGTTAAAATAATACCTAATACTCTCTTTTCCATATAATGTAGTTTGACTATACTTTACAAATGGGATGCCCCTTTTAAGGTTGGCAATTTTACCCCGGTAATTGAACCCGATTTGTAATGATAACTATCAACAATACAGGATTCTTCCTTTCAGTTGTTTCCTTTAAAAGCAGGGGCATTAATAATATTTTCCCAACCTGTGGTAAAATTTACCCTCTAATGGCCGCCTGCCTTTCATGAAGTTTTAAGAATGGTTTGGATGTTACCTTTTTTTATGCAGGGGCTTTACTTGTATATTAGCAGTATGGTAAATACATCACGATTACCATTCATTTTTAGCTTGCATAAAATTTATGTACTGCAATTACCGGCTTTGTAAAAATTGCGATAACACCAGCAAAGGTTTTGTAAACTGCCTGCTACGCATCTACTATCAGACTATTAATAATATGCATTTGTTTACAGGAAAATGAACGCTTAGCCGAAATAAACCGATATGTAACAGGGTAGTAGCGGCATGGCGGAAATGGGTTGGTCATCATAACGGAATATTTGTAAAATATGCACCCAGCAAGGGATTCAGTATGTAAATCGCGTTTTTAGAATAAGTAAAACGTTTATATTTTAGTTTACAATACATAAAACTTCATTCTACCTTTACATCAGCAATAGCATTTTTCTATTGTGGTTATTCGTACCTTTTTACAAAGTAGTGGAGCTATAAAATGTAAACCTTTATCGTTTTTCTACCACTTGCTACAGTAAAGCTCCGCAAAGAGTTTTTAAAGATCGCCAGCCATATAAAAAAAATCTATCACAACGTTTGCACTTTTATCAAGCCCGCTGTATGATAAAAATTTTACCCTGTTTATCGCAAAGCGATAAACGGAAAACAAGGATTATCAAACAATAAAAAACAAGACCATGACAAAGTTAAAAAACATCGCAGTAGCATTGGCGGCGATCATAATATTTACAAATATTACGCACGCCCAGGTTTCAAAAGCAAAGTATTCGGTAAATTATGAGGTACCGCTTAAAGTTAAATACCTCGGTAATGATAGCAATCACCTTACGTTTCAGGTAACTGTGCTTTCGCAAATCCCGGATAATGCTTTTCTGGTAATTACTGAAAAATATGAAGGAGTGGTATATACTTCATTTTTCACGCCCACCTTTAAAGTACAAAATGTAAAAATTAAAAAGGGCGATGACCAGGAATTAAATTTCAAACTGGTGATAGGTAAGCAAACCTATTGGAAGTCGTTTTTCGTAAATACAAGCAATGCTAAAAAAATAACAATAGCTGAAAGAGGCATCACCATGTTATAATTGCTTTATTGAATTTCTTTATTTCCCTTTGAAAGGCGGCCCGGATATATTTGAGTTTTTATCGGGTTGCTTTTCAAGGGTTAATTTACTTCGCAAGGGATAAATTAGTGATATTTATTTTGTACGATAACCAAATAAAATACGCTCCCGAATTAATTTAATCCCGATGCATCGGGAGCCCATTGGTATGATGTATGCCGTTTAGGCGTTAAGGCGTTTTGATGTGTTGAAAAAGAAAATAGTTATCAATAATCAAAAAAACGTCTTAACGTCTAAACGGCATACATCATAAAGTATAAGAGTACCCGAATAAACAGGGGCTGATGTGTCGAATATAAAACGCAATTAAAGATCCACAATGGTATGCGGTACAAGAGGGCGATGCAACAATGATGCTCATTGCTTCACTGCCTGGACAAAAAATTTTCCTCACGTTTTTATCCCTTGTGCAGTATAAATAGTTGGTTTAAATCACTTCAATACGCCTGATCTCAAATTTTTTTATTTGAAGTTAATATAACCATTGAGTAATAAAATTGATTTTTAAGAAAGCCGCTTGTATGCGGCAAGCCTCCACGTTGCCCCGGTGAACGTTTATGGAAGGATGTTATAAAAAAAGGGAAACCTTTTAACCATTTTTCTGCAACCTGCTGCAGACAGGCTTTGCAAACAGTTGTAAAAGCCGGCAGCCATCACAAGAATCTTACACAACGCCTGCACTTTTTATTTATCCCGCTGTATGATAAAAATTTTATCCCATTTATGGTAAAACGATAAATGGAAAACAATGATTATTTAACAATTAAATTTAAAAACAATGACAAACTTAAAAAACATCGCAGTCGCATTTGCGGCGCTTGTAATATTTTCGAATATTACCCGGGCGCAGGCAGTAAAAGCAGTTTATTCGGTAAACACCGTAGAACCGCTTCAGGTAAAGTATCTGGGTGATGATGGTAGTTACCTTATTTTCCAGGTAACATTACAAACGAATGAACATGTAAAAGGTAAATTTGCTATTGAAGGTGAAGAAGGTGAAAATTTGTATTCAACAACTTTAGCTTCCAATTTTAAAGTGCAAACAATTAAAATTGAAAGATTCGATGATGGACAGGTATTAGGTTTCAAACTGGTTTTGGGAAAGAAAACGTATTCAAAATCGTTTTCCGTAAATACAAAACTGGTTCAAACTACCACCGTAGCAGAAAGGGACATTACCAGGTTATAGTGGTTTCCGTATTGCTGACCGGATTTATTTATTTTTCCCTTGCAATGTAGCCTTGAAATAAGTACCATACTTATCAATGCTGCATTGCAGGGATTATTTAATTGTAATCGCAGGCTCAAATATTATTTCCGCAGCAGGCATTACCTCTATTTTCATTCAAACCAGGGGAAGGAATATGTGTTATACTTTAACCGGAAATATACGCTATTCATTGCGGGATACCATAGCCAGCTTCCCGTTTCAAAACTTCCGCCTATTCAGTTTGCCAGGTGCATTTTCGCCCCCTAACAATTTCTATCTTTGCGAATGGATAATTTCACCGTAGTTATATTCATAATCGCTATCATGCTGGTATTATCCGCATTTTCAGGCAAGATCAACTTTCCATATCCCATACTGTTATTGATTGTAGGGGTCATCCTCGGTTTGCTGCCCTTTATACCTGACCTGGCCCTTGATCCGGAAATTGTATTCCTCGTTTTCCTGCCACCATTACTATATGATGCGGCCTCAAAAACTTCCTGGCTCGACTTTAAAAAAGAGATTCGCCCCATATCCATCCTGGGCATTACCCTGGTATTTTCCACTACCATTGCCGTTGCGCTGGCCGCACATTATTTTATACCCGGCTTTACCTGGCCACTCGCATTTGTGCTGGGCGCCATTGTATCCCCTCCCGATGCGGTAGCCGCCACCAGTATCACAAAAGGGCTCGGGCTCAACCGGAGAGTGGTTACTATTATAGAAGGCGAAAGCCTGGTAAATGATGCATCCGCATTAATAGCTTACCGTTATGCGGTAACTGCCGTGCTTAGCGGGGTTTTTGTATTTTGGAAAGCTGGTTTAGAGTTTTTACTCGTTTCACTGGGCGGCATCCTTACCGGGCTATTGGTGGGCTATATTTTGGTATCCTCCCACAAAAAAATCAATGACAATGCCATTGTGGAAACCGGTCTGAGCCTGCTCACCCCTTTTGTCGCTTATGGCCTCGCCGAACGGTTTCACGCCTCTGGCGTGCTGGCAGTAGTGAGTGCGGGATTTTTTATTTCATGGCACTCAAGGGAAATATTTTCTTTTCAAACAAGATTGCAAACGAAAGTAGTTTGGGACACCGTTATTTTCGTACTCAACGGATTGGTTTTTATTCTTATCGGCCTCCAGATGCCGGGTATCATTACAGGCTTTAAGGAACATGGCCTTTTACACATGTTTGGTTATGGACTGCTAATTACTTTGGTCACCATCGCCATACGCATTATTTGGGTATTTGCAGGCGCCTATCACCAGGTTATTTTCAGGCGTAAAATAGCCGGGCCAGCCGATAACGATAATGAAGAAACGATCTCCTGGAAAAATGTATTGGTGGTGGCGTGGACGGGTACCCGTGGCGTAGTAAGCCTTGCTACAGCGTTGGCATTGCCACTTACTTTGAAGAATGGCGCAGGATTTCCACAGCGTAACCATATCCTCTTTTTTACTTTCATGGTAATATTATTTACGTTGGTAGTACAGGGGTTAACCCTGCCCCTGCTCATCCGCATGCTGGGTATCAAAACCGAGGAAGGGTTACAAAAACAGGAAGACAAGGACCTGGAGCTTACCCTCACGGAAAATACGCTTCGGTTTATCAGCCGCGATTTTCCGGTAGAACTGGATGATAAAGTGATGGAACAGATCAGGAAGATCAGTGAAACAAAACATAGTATCCTCTCGCAAAAAAAGAACCTCAATCTATTCACAAAGTCAAAGCAGGTGAGCCAGCTCAACTTCATCACCCAACTATTATCCGCCCAACTTGAAATTGTAAAATATCAGCGCAACTTGCTACTCAGGTTTCAGAAAGATGGTACGTTTAACGAAGACACTATCAGCAAAGCAGAACTTGCCTTGGATATTGAGGAACTACGCATAAACAATATGATGGAGAAACGGGAAGAAAGTTAGTAAATCCATTATGAGTAAGTTGCGGGTTTCAATGCTTGTTTTTTTATTATTTTTCTACCCGGCATTGGATCCCTCATGAGGCATCGGTGGCGTTCGTATATTCCGATAGCTCAGCATACCGGGGCGCTGTAGTACTACCTTATTTTTTATTGTCCGGGCAGAAGTATTTCATGTCATCATCGTTGCATCGCCCTCTTGTACCGCATACCATTGGGGAACTTTAATTGCGTTATGCTGGGCGGTACATCAGGCGCAGTTAATGAACTGGCAGAAGGCCTCCCCTTTTGGTACATCCCGATTTTTCGGGAAGGGCTGTCCCGATTCATCAGGAGGGCCGGGGGCAAAACAGGGTCTTCAAATAACGCCACCTTTCAAAAAGCAGTTCGCCCTTTGAAAATAAATGCCCTGTAAATTTTACTCATGTTGTTATTAGCGAAACATCAGCCCCGGTTTATTTGGGTACTCTTGTACCTTATACCATTGGGGATCTTTTCCCACGTTATATTTAGGAACACTCAGGAGCCTTGATAAGTGGAGCGAAAATTTGAAATGCACCCACCAACTAATGGATAACCTGCCCGAAGTTTGTAATTTAAAGTAGCTAATCCAACAATCCCTTTGCTTTCAACTGATCAAAAATTATTTTATCAACTTCTGCAATATCCTCCTTGTCAGCATACTGTAACCAAACGAATTCTTCTATTTCCGAACAGGCTTTTATCTGCCCCGAATAGTTACTTGTATAACAGGTCATTTGTACCATTGTACCCTCCGGGTGGCCATGCGCCCGGGCTGTAAAGGTTCCAAAAAAATGTACCGTGGCGGGCAACAGGTCCACATTCAGTTCTTCTTTTATTTCTCTCACCAAAGCCTGTTCATCATTTTCTCCCGGTTCTCTTTTACCACCCGGAATATAATATTTGTCTTTCCCCTTACTCCGGGTAGAAAGGATCGATTTATTTTTTATTTCAATCCATGCAAGTTTATCAATCATGGTAATCTTATTTATCGTGAACTTATTATTACCCCTTCTTTAAAGGCGGTTGGTTTTAAACAGGCAATCATAGTATTCACCCATTCAGTAATCAACAAAACAACAACCTGAAGCTGTATATCCACATCGCCGGGGGCAATCATCAACTGAATAAAAACTCAATATCATTTTCAGTCAATGCTTTTACAAACCCTTCTTCTTCACCAATCAGGTCTTCGGCTAATTTCTTTTTGCGCTGCTGCAACTGCATTATCTTTTCTTCAATGGTATCCTTGCAGATCATTTTATAGGCAAACACATTCTTCTTTTGCCCGATACGGTGGGTACGGTCAATGGCCTGTTGCTGCACGGCCGTATTCCACCAGGGATCAAATAGAAATACATAATCCGCCGCCGTTAGGTTTAGGCCGGCATTGCCTGCTTTTAAACTGATCAAAAATACTTTTTCTACGGTGTTGTCTTCCTGGAAGTTGTTTACCAGCTCCTGCCTTTTAGGTACAGGTGTGCTTCCATCAAGCCTGCAAAATGCGATTTGGTGTTTATTGAAACTAATTTCCAGCAGGTCGAGCATACTTGTAAATTGCGAGAACACCAGGGCTTTGTGATTGGGTATAATATTTTTAAGCTCTTCTACCAGGATATCCGTTTTAATGGAATCATTGCAGAACAGGTCCTGGTCCTTTACCAACTCACCCGAGTTACAAACCTGCCTTAGTTTGAGCAAACCATTGATCACACTCAGTTTGCCGGTGCTTAAACCCTTTTCTTTTATTTCCAGGAAAATACTGTTGCGTACATTTTCCCTGATGGATTCATAAGCCAGTTTTTGATCAATACCCATTTCGCACCACAAAACGCTTTCAATTTTTTCGGGCAGGTCTGTTGCTACCTGCTCTTTAGTGCGGCGAAGGATAAAAGGTGCGGTTAGTTTTTGCAATGCCTTTATTTTATGCTCATCGTGGTCCCGGTCAATGGCGTCCGCATATTCCCTTTTAAAAAATTCACGGCTGCCAAACATGCCGGGCAGCAGGAAACTCAATTGGGCATACAGATCAAATGTATTGTTCATTACCGGTGTACCACTGAGCGCTATACGGGTAACAGCGTTTATTTGGTTAACCGCACGGGTAATTAAAGCTGAAGGGTTTTTTATATTATGGCTTTCATCAATAACGGCTACGCCAAAAGGAATACCCGCTATTTTATCAATATCAGTGCGCAAGGTGCCATAAGTGGTTATTACAATATCGTGATCACCCCCGCTCATGCCTTCAAAGCCGCGTTGGGGGCCGTGGTAAACGGTGGCTGTAAGACCGGGTGCAAATTTTTTAAGTTCCTGTTCCCAGTTATACAATAAACTGGCGGGGCAAATGATCAAATGCTTTTCATCAGGATTTTTTTCCAATTGATGCGCAATAAAACAAATCGCCTGCAATGTTTTTCCCAGTCCCATGTCATCAGCTAAGCAGGCGCCTGCACCGGCTTCGGCCAACAGCACCATCCATTCATATCCTTTTTGCTGGTAGGGCCTCAAAGTAGCTTCTATTCCGGTTGGTACCGGGTATGATATTTCATCAAGCTGTTGCCATCGCTGCCACCGCCGCCACCAGTCTTTTTTAATTACCGGTTTCAATACCTGTGTTTCATCGGATGATTTTTCTTCCGTTAAAGCCATCCACCTGGCCACGGATAATTCTTTTTTTGAAACTTTGCCATGCTTGATAATGGCGCCGTATTGCTGTATCCATTCATCGCCCAGGATGCCGAGGCTGCCATCTTTTAGCAGTATGGCTTTCTGGCCTGACAATAACATTTTTTGAAGGTCGGCAAGGGCTACTTCTTCCTTTCCAAAAGAAAGGCCAAGCTTAACCGTGAGTATATTGTTTTCATTATCCTTTATGTCAACAATAGTCTCTGCCTTGTGGTTGGAATAGCGGAAATGTTGCAACATATCCATTCCCACCACCTGTATATCCTGCTCTAATAAAAAATGATAGGATTTGAAAAACCATTGCTTCTGCTGCGCCCCGGCAAATGGCAGGTAATAATAGCCGTTGAGTTGCTTTACAAAATTGGGATGAAGGCTTTCCAATAATTTGGTGAACCGTTGTTCTTCCGCTTTGTTCCTTTGAACTACATATTCCTCCCCGGCCCTGGTAATTTCATGGCTTTCCTTCCATGAACCTTCCACTAAAAACCCCTCGTACATCCATTGGGGTGTAAGCACCAAAAACGAGCTGCTTATTTCACTCAGCATCACCCGGTTCACCGGTATTGCTTCAATGATATTTTGTGTAAATAATCCATTGCGGTTTACCTTATAATCTTCTTCCAACCTGCCTAAAATATTCAATGCAAGCCCGGTTGGATGATGCCTGTACTTTTCAGGCGTGTTTTCCTTCAGCCATTCCAGTGTTTGAAAATCCTTAAAGCCCAGTAGAAAATATTCGTTGCCGCTTTCCAATAAAAAATGATAGCGGTTAAAATCCCCGATATCCCAGGCTGTGCCATTTAATGTGATATGTGTTTTCAAAATCAACGCATCACTTTCTTTTATTACTTCAAATTGTAATTGTGGCTTATAGGCGCTAAAAACGCAGGGTGCGGTTTTGGCGCTGGATTTATTGGACCATATCTTATGATACCATTTAAAAAGAGAAGTAAAAGGTTTTAGCCTTTCGAATAAACCATGCAATGCCCTTAAAAGTGCCGGCTCATAATATTCATTATAGGGCATCCCGGCACGGCCAATTTTATATTTTGACTGGATAGAATAATTTCTTGAACCCCCATGCCCCACACTAAAACATATAAGTATATCTATTACCTCCTTAGGTAATTGCGGGAAAGTGTTATTGATCTCCCGGCTGTCAAGGTCTTTTGTTTCATTGCTAAAGCCGGATGCGGTTTTGCGGATGTGCAGCGCCTCCAATATGGAGATATTTTTTAATAATTGCTGTGGGGCCAACAGCAGGCCGGTTTTATTTTCTACTTTAATCGCCATCATGAATTGTATTCGGCGGCAAACTTAAATGGATACCGTAAGATTTCAATTGATTGGGGAAAATATTTATTGCAGGTTTTTTTAACGATGGGAAACATCTGAATAATTTATTCATACAAAAGCTAAAGGGATTCGTTTGAACCGTGTCTTATTCAGGGCATGTCTAAAAACCCGTGTTTTTGTTTTAACCTCACCTTTAATTCCTATCCCCCGAAATAATCGGGGTGTTCCACAAAAGAGAGGATAAGGAAGGTTTTTAGAGATGCCCTTTACTTAAAATGCAAGGGGCCCTTCATCATAATGTGTGGAATGCGTTAGGACGGCTTATGGTGGAAGCCCGGCCCGAAGGGAAACGCCCGAATTTTCCAACTCTATTGTGTTTGATGAACAGGCTTTAAAAATATAGTATTAAATGATCAGGGTTTTCTTCTTCCACAATGTTTCAATCTTTTTTCTTACAGTACCGATCTCCCCGATACGGATGACCAGGAAAAGCAGGCTGATAAAAAATCCCGGTTTGCTTACCAGCAATGCGATTTTGGTTATTTTTTTATCCCTGTCCTTAATGGCGGCTTCCTGTTGCCGGGGATCTAAAACAGCCAGTTCCGTCGCAAACTTCCAGGCGCCATCCCTTGCCTGCTTCATGCTGAAATCAATCAAAAAACTATCAAACTTTCCAACATGCAGTAACAAATATTTGAGCCTTGGCCAAATTATAGAAAGGCTTTTTTCAACATCGGCTACCAAACCTGCCAGTACTACATTGATTTTGTCGAAATCATCTTTTAATGCATGAATCCCCTGGCCCGGACAGGTTTGTACAGCAGCAATACCCAGGTCGAGGTTAATATGGGCATTGATTCCCAATAGCAGGTTTTGCATTACGGTGGGCCAATATTCCCTGGTTGTCATAAAAGCGTAGCGCCAGCTATCGGTACACTGTTTGTCTTGTTGAAATTGCGTGTAGGCTTTAAGGTAACGGTTGGCGAATATAACGTCCAGCATTTCCATTCTTTTACCATCCATGAAATAGCCCTTGTCAATCCCTTCCTTAACTGTAACTGTTACCTGGTGGTATAATGCGGCAAAATAACCCATTGGGTTTTCATCTGTCAGCGATTGTTGTATAATGGCTTCGAGATGACTGATTACTTCATCAATGTTTTTTCCCTGCATTTGTAATTCATTTATGTGAATATATGAAAACGCGGTGCTTTTATACTTTCCATTATTTTCAAAGGGCGAACTGTTTTTTAAAGGGAGGCATAATTTGAAGACCCTGTTTTGCCCCCGGCCCTCCCGATGAACCGCATTGGCGTCAAGTTAAGGGTTATGCACATTGGTGGAAAAGTCAATGTGGTATTGATTTAAAAGAAAAAGCAACTTGT
>JANOTW010000738.1:0-1871 GCA_031416575.1 Ferruginibacter sp. | reverse complement strand
ATCGGATTGTATTTGATAATTAGTGTTATACTGCGCAATAGATAAAACAGTGATTTTAATTTGTCAGATAATCTAAAATTTAATCTGTATTTTAATTTAAAACACAATTAAAGTTCCCCAATGGTATTCAGTACAAGTACCGATTCAAGTGTAACATCGGGATGCCGACAAATACTGTCGGCAAGCGATGCAACGATGATGCCCATGGCTGCTTCTTAGTTCGGAGAACAAAACCCTGACCCCCACTTTTTTAACCCTTGACCAGCATATACGCTTCGTGTAATATATTTAATTTTTCGTGCGTTCATTGGGTTCCTTATCATCAATATTTTTAGCCTTCTGTTGTTTTTTAACGGCGCTGTAAACCAACTTATCAAACTTCCAGTCTTTTGTAAACTCAAGCTCACCCATGTTTACAGCGGAAATGTTACAATTGTTAAAAACAAAATTCGTGAGGGGGGATTGTTCCAATCCATTTGCTACGAAGGCGTTCTGGCTATTGATTGCTTTGATATTGCTTACATAAAAATTCTTTGCATGGGGAATGCCTTTTTCAGCGGGCACTACTTTTTGCAGCATGGATTTCCAATGCGCCGGAATAGTTTCTAAAGTATAACCAGCGGGCAATGTGGAATAACTGTAAGCCGGATACCAGTTTAAATTGAATTGAAAAATATTGTTTACGGAATCCAATGTCGAGTTTTGAAAATAAATATCTTCAATGGTTCCACCCCTGGTAGTGGCTGATTTTATTCGCAATCCGTTATCGGTATGTTTTGCCACCAGGCCAGTCGCCAATACATGACGTATGCCACCAGAAGTTTCGCTGCCCAATGTAACCAATCCTGCACCCCTGCGGGCAAGGCAATTTTTTATTACAACATATTCCGTTGGCCGGTTTACCCGCAGGCCGTCCCAATCCCTGCCCGCCTTCAAACAAAAATTATCATCATTGCAATCAATGTCACAATTTTCTATCAAAACCCAGGCTGAAGAGTCCACATCAATGCCATCCGTGCTGGGGCCGCTGCCATCTTCATTATTTTTTATTATTATTCCATCTACCGTAAGGTGATGGGAATATAATAACTGCACGGTCCAGAACCCTGCGTTTTTAAACGTTAGTCCCTTCAAAGTAATATCAGATGAATTTTGCACCAATACCGTTCTTATCCTTTTCACATCATAATCCACTATCCAGCGCAATCCTTTCGCATCATATTCCTTACGGGTGACCCAATATTTATCCCAACAGAATTTACCCCTTGCGTTTACAATACCTTCGCCGGTTAGGGCGGCATTTTTGGTGTCAATGATATTGATGAGGGCTGCGGGCCATTTCATTTCAATGCCGGCGATACGGGTATCCATATCCGGGTAATCATCAAAATTTTGTGACCCCAGTATTGTAACGCCCTTATCAATTTTAAGCTGAACACCAGACTTTATAAACACGGCGCCGGTAACGTAAACACCGGCATCAAACCGAACTATGCCCCCACCCTTTGCCGCACATTCGTCAATGGCTTTTTGTATGGCTTTGGTAATCACTTTAGCTGTATCGCCCACTGCTTTTACTTTGTAAATTTTATTACCTGAAGTAAATTCTTTTGCACCCACTTTAGTAACCCAATCCAGGTTTTGGACCTGGGCCCTTGCACACATGCTACAACTCAACAGCAGTGCAGTATATAAAAAAATATGCTTCATTTTACTTAATTGGTTTAATCTGTTTTTAAATGATCTGTTGGGAAAGGAGATGCAGGCGGAATAGCCTGGAAAACGGAAGGTAACCCATTTACCATAAGGGGAAATAGCAATGTAATTCTTATGTGGATACTGGTAGCGTGCATGTACAATCGTTTAGGATG
>JANOTW010000737.1:0-1935 GCA_031416575.1 Ferruginibacter sp. | reverse complement strand
GATATTCATGCGTGGGAAAAAATTTTGTAACACCATTCAAACGTTATGCCACCTAAAAATATTATATCGCATTTACTAACATTACTATTGTTTTAACATATATGCAAAGCTTTTCAGGCTTAGGTAAGTTGCATTCCAAATTGTCGCTTCCGTTTAAAAGTTACAGTGATAAATAATTATTGTTAAAACTTGTTAAGGCAATCTTCCCGAATGCACCATGGCTTGCCTATTTTTGCCTCACTAAATTTCATATCATGAATCAAAATTTTGTATCGCGTATTGCCTCGGAACTTGCCGAAATTGAAAAAGCGGGTTTGTATAAAAAAGAGCGGATCATTACCAGTGAGCAGGGAGCTGAAATTATTGTGGGTGGTAAAAACGTTTTAAATTTTTGCGCCAATAACTATCTCGGGCTTTCATCTCATCCAAAAGTAACGGCAGCAGCCAAAAGATACATTGATATCCGCGGCTATGGAATGAGCAGTGTCAGGTTTATTTGTGGCACCCAGGATATTCATAAAGAGCTGGAACAAAAGCTGGCCAATTTCTTAGGCACGGAAGACACCATTTTATATGCAGCCGCTTTTGATGCCAACGGCGGTTTATTTGAACCATTGTTTGGTGAAGAAGATGCTATCATCAGTGATGCGCTTAACCATGCCAGTATCATTGATGGCGTAAGATTATGCAAGGCGCAGCGATTCCGTTATGAGCATAATAATATGGAAGACCTGGAAATTAAATTGAAAGAGTCCGCTTATTTACGTAACCGCATTATTGTAACGGACGGCTCATTCAGCATGGATGGCACTATTGCACAGTTGGATAAAATTTGCGGACTGGCAGATCAGTATGATGCCATCGTAATGATTGATGAATGTCATTCCACCGGGTTTCTGGGTAAAACCGGCAGGGGCGCTCATGAGTACCGGGACGTAGTAGGCAGGATAGATATTATTACCGGAACATTGGGCAAGGCCCTGGGCGGGGCAAGCGGCGGATTTACCAGTGGTAATAAAGCCATTATTGAAATGCTTCGCCAGCGCAGCCGCCCGTATTTATTTAGTAATACCGTTGCCCCCGGTATAGTCGGCGCTTCTATCACAGTGTTGGATATGCTGAGCGAAACAACAGCGTTGAGGGACAAATTGGAATACAACACGAAATATTTCCGCACAAAAATGACCGAAGCCGGCTTTGATATAAAACCCGGCGAACACCCGATCGTTCCTATCATGTTATACGATGCCGTGGTTGCACAAAATTTCGCAGCTAAATTATTGGATGAAGGGATTTATGTGATCGGGTTCTTTTTTCCGGTGGTGGCTAAGGGGCAGGCCCGTATCAGGGTGCAGTTAAGCGCAGCGCATGAGCAACAACATTTGGATAAAGCGATACTTGCATTTGCAAAAGTGGGTAAGGAATTGGGGGTGCTTAAACTGCACAACGGATAAAAACATGAAAAAGATTTTTTGTCCAGGCAGAGAAGCAATGGTCATCATCGTTGCATCGCCCTCTTGTACTGAATACCATTGTGGATCTTTAATTGCGTTTTAAATTAACCTTTTTACCCCCTTTTGGAACATCCCGATTTTTCGGGAAAGCCTGTCCCGATTCATCGGGAGGGATGGGGGTAACCTGTTTTGTTTTTTTATAGAACAAAACAAAATTTCACTTTTTTACCCATTGTGCGGTATAAATAACCTGCGTATCAGTATTTATCCCTGATACCCGTTAAGAATTTTTCAACCGCCCTGCGAACAGGTGTGGCGCCTGTTTGGTAATGATTGGCAAGAATAGAAAAGATCAACAGCTTGTTTTTTTTTGTAATGATAAAACCGCTTAAAGCGCAATGATTGCTCAACGTACCTGTTTTGGCGAAAATAAATCCCGCGTCTTTTTTATAATAAGCGGCAAGCGTTCCTTCGCCACCGG
>JANOTW010000736.1:0-4252 GCA_031416575.1 Ferruginibacter sp. | reverse complement strand
TTCCCTGATGAGTTTATGCTCTTCCGTTAGTAATTCATCTACATTAAAATAATCAGGCGATTGAAAATTATCTGTTTTGGCAGCCATAAAATTGTTTGTCGTTTATTGTTGATGGTTTTTTGTTACAAGCATTTGTAATTCTATTCATCATCCCTGTCTGCTTGACGCATTCAGGCAGGGTTGTGTCATTTTAATTCCGGTTTGTCGGGACTCCCTTGTACTCTTAGTACTTTTTTTAAACTTTTATCGTAGCGTAGGATAGCAGCACTACAAATATAAAGCATCTGGCATTTATGTTTTAATTGTTGTTGAATTGATCAACAAAAGTATTTCCAATAAAACTTACCGGCCCCATGATCGATCAGGTAAAAGCAGTTGGGTCATTGGTTGGGCATCCTTCCCTGCATTGCGGTAATTCCGCTGGCATTTATTGCAGGGCCGGTTCGGGAAATTCCCTTGTTTCATATTTTGAGAGATTGTAGCTTTGGTGTTATAGGAATTGGATCATTATTGATATGCAGGAATTGGATCAAAAAATTAGCCACAGCATCATGAAAACTTATTCTTATTTAGCATTGGGTGATAGTTATACTATTGGAGAACAGGTAAGCCTTTCCAAAAGTTTTCCTTATCAAACAGTACAATTACTGAGGAAAGCCAGGTTTAATTTTTATGCACCTGAAATAATAGCCACCACAGGCTGGGTAACAGATGAATTAAAACGGGCTATTGATGAAAGCATACTGCTGCCATCTTATGATTTTGTTAGTTTATTGATTGGGGTAAATAATCAATACCAGGGCGGGAGTGTAGAAGAATTCAGGGTACACTTCAGGGTTTTATTGGAATTGGCGGTACAAAGAGCGGGTGGGGTTGCCAATAATGTAATAGTACTCAGTATTCCTGATTGGGGCGTAACCCCCTTTGCGGTTCATAAGTCCCCGGAAAAGATCCGTTCGGAAATTGATATGTATAATTTTATTTGCCAGGCTGAAGCGGATTATTTTCAAACACATTTCATTGACATTACCACGGCACAGCGGCAGGATGGAAATTCAGATGATTTTCTCGCGACAGATAAGCTACATCCTTCCGGCAAGGAGTATGCAAAATGGGCGGAGCAACTTGCAAAAACGATATCGGTTAGTTTGAATGGATAATGAGGTGTTGGATAATTGATAATGTTTTAATTGATAATTGATAATTTCTTCAAATTATTAAAGTACAACTATTTTTAAAATTGTCTTTATTTTGAAGGAATTATCCATTCAAAAAATCAGCCATTAAATAGCCACTCATTTCCTGTTGATATTGCTTTGCAATGGCCCTTGCCTCAACAGCAAAATCTTCATCTTCACTGGCATAAATAATAGCACGGCTGGCATTTACCAACAGGCCGCAATCCTTATTCAGCCCGTACCTGGAGACTTCCTCCAAACTGCCCCCCTGGAACCCCACACCCGGTACCAATAAAAAATGATCAGGAATTGTGTTCCTGATTGTTTCAAAATCGGCAGCCTTGGTTGCGCCTATTACAAACATTAAATTATCAGGCGAACCCCATCCGGCAATTTTTTCAATTACTTTCTGGTATAAAAAGATTGGTGTGAAAGGCTCAACAATATCAGGTATTGAGGGCAGACTTTCACCTCTTTTATTACTCACCAGAAGTTTTTGAAAATCATCAGAACCTTTATTGCTGGTAAGTCCTAGCACGATCGTCCATTTATTGCCGTATTCTAAAAATGGCCGCACGCTATCTTCTCCCATATACGGCGCAACCGTGATGGCATCAAAATTTAATACTTCAAAAAATGCTTTGGCATATTGAGAGGAAGTATTACCAATATCACCGCGTTTTGCATCAGCAATCGTAAAATGTTCAGCGGGAATATAGGCAACCGTTTTTTGCATGGTTTCCCAGCCCTTCAACCCCATCGCTTCGTAAAAGGCGGTATTGATCTTATAACTTACACAGAGATCTTTGGTAGCATCAATAATTTGTTTATTGAATTCAAAGACCGCATCGGGATGAGATTGTAAATGTTTCGGGATTTTAGTAAGATCAGTATCCAATCCCACGCAGAGGTAAGATTTTTTTTGTTGTATTTGTTCAATGAGATGTTGTCTTGTCATGAAACAAAGTTAATTGGTAAAAATGTTATACTTTAAATTGGAAAAAATAGTAACCTTTTTATTTAATGCTGCGGGGATTGGTTCATGCAGTTTCCAGGTTGAGGGAATATTACAGGGCGTTGCTATTGCCGGGTATGTTTTCCAGTCTTGATTGAAGTTCTTTTATATATTATTCAATAGCTTCTTTTGATATTGTCAACGCTTCATCAATCGTGTCGCCTTGAGTAATACAACCTGGTAATGCTGGTACAGTAACCATATAGCCACCATCTTCTTCCTTGTTCTATAATATTTTGTAGTTGTATTGCATTTTGAAAAAGTTGATACAAAAATAAAACTACCTACCTTATATTGTTTGGCTCTTTGATGTCGCAGCGGGGTTTCACACTTTGCGATTTCAAAATTTGTAGTGTTTGCTGAGAAAAGCTCACTGTGACAATACATACTGAAGCTATCCTACATTTATCATGCATTTAAAAGTTGCTGTAAAGTATCAGCGAAAATAAATATTTCTTCAAAACTATTATACAGTGGAACGGGAGCCACCCGAATGACATTAGGTTCTCTCCAGTCTGCGAAAATACCTAGTGGCATCAATGTATCAAATACAGCTTTGGCATTCTGGTGTACCGATAAAGATACCTGGCAACCTCTTTGGCCACTGTTTTGAGGTGTAATGATGGTGAATTTTTTTTCCGGCTGATTGATATGGTCGAGTACAAAAAACAAGTACTGGCTTAATGCTTTACTTTTTTCCAGTAAGTTATCGAAACCTGCCGCTGCGAATATTTCCAATGAAGCTTTGTGTGCAGCCAGTAACATGATTGGCGTAGTACTCATGCTCCAGCTTTCGGCAGTGGTGGAAGGAGTAAAACTGCTTTCCATTTTAAAACGGTTTGATAAATTATTTCCCCACCAGCCTTCAAGGCGTGGCAGTTTATTATCGCTTAGGTGACGCTCATGTACAAACGCACCTGCAATAGCGCCCGGGCCGCTGTTTAAATATTTATAATTGCACCAGGCGGCAAAATCAACGGCCCAATCATGTAATTGTAATTCAATATTCCCTGCGGCATGCGCCAGGTCAAACCCTGCATAAGCCCCTGCTTTATGGGCTGCCGCTGTAATCGCTTTCATGTTGAAAACCTGGCCTGTGTAATAATTGACGCCACTAAATAAAACCAATGCCACAGCATCGCCCTGTTCTTCAATGGTGGTTACAATATCTTCCGTGGTTATTAATTCGGTTCCCGCTTTTGGATATACTTCAATAATTGCTTCCGCAGGATCAAAGCCATGCAGCTTTACCTGCGATTGAAAAGCGTATTGATCGGAAGGAAAGGCCTTTGCTTCGCAAATGATCTTATACCGCATAGGAGTAGGCTGGTAAAAAGAGATCATCAGTAAATGAAGGTTCACCGTGAGATGGTTCATGGTAACGATCTCTTCCTGCTTTGCACCGATAATATTGGTTAACAGCGGCGTAATATGTTTGTGGTAATTGAGCCAGGGATCATTACCGAGAAAGAAACCTTCCACCCCAAAGTTTGCCCAGCCCTCCATTATTTTCAGCACTTCGCCCTGCGTGGTTTTTGGTTGCAATCCCAAAGAGTTTCCTAAAAAATAAGTGGCCCTTTTCCCGTGCAGGCAGGGTGCGTAAAATTGTTCCCTGAATAAGCGGAGGCTGTCCTTGCTGTCTAATTGCTGTGCGTATGATTGGGAATATTCGTGGGCCATGGTTCAGTTTTTGTTATACTGCACAAGGGATAAAAACGTGCGTAAGATTTTTTTTTGCCCGGGCATTGAAGCAATGGGCATCATCGTTGCATCGCCCTCTTGTACTAAATACCATTGGGCAACTTTAATTGCGTTTTAAATTAACAATTATTACCCCCTTTTGGAACATCCCGATTTTTCGGGAAAGCCTGTCCCGATTCATCGGGAGGAATGGGGGTAGCCCGCTTTAATTACTTGTTGAACATTACAAAATATCACTAATTAATCCCTTGAGCGCTATACTGTTTTTTGAATGGAAGGGTTGGGCTTTTTTAATCATTGGAAGTTGCCTTCAATGCCACCTCACCCCCCGCCCTCTCCGAAGGAGAGGGAGCCTGGA
>JANOTW010000735.1:0-3700 GCA_031416575.1 Ferruginibacter sp. | reverse complement strand
GGGACATAATATCGGTAGCCAGAAAAAAAAATACAATAATAGTCCCGTAGGGACGTGATATTATTCAGGGTTTAATCTCCCTCTGTTATGAGTTCTTTATATCACGTCCCTACGGGACTTATTGAAATTATAATAACCTGTATTTATACCAATATCACTTCCGCCGCGGCGGAATAAAAGGGAAACCTGTTTATTGTTGTAATGAACGAAACATCAGCCCCGGTTTATTTGGGTACTCTTGTACTTAATGATGTATGCCGTTTAGACGTTAAGGCGTTTTTTTGATTATTGATAACTATTTTCTTGTTCAACACATCAAAACGCCTTAACGCCTTAACGGCAATATTATACCAATGGGCAACTTTAATTGCGTTGTAAATTAAAGAAGCGTAGTGGTGTTATATTTCTTTACTTGTTCCAAGAAATCCGGGTGCATCCTAAATCTTCGTTGCAGGTTGCCTGCCTTCTATAAAACCCTTATTACTACGTGGATAAAGATCCCCAATGGTATGCGGTACAAGAGGGCGATGCAAGGATGAACCATATAGCTTCTTAGCCAGGACAAAAAAACAGGTGGCTGAGCGTTGCCAACCCTTCCATAAACTTTACATATTAAAAGATGCTTTACAAAGGTTGGCAGCCTTTCACGAATGGATCGATAATTTGGGATGCACGCAACAATTTTTTAGAACAGGCTAAACCATTATTACGCAATTTCACTTTTACTGATCTGGGTTATAATTTTTCACAACGATTCAAATTGTTAAAACTTGTCTCCGCTATCAACGGAAACGTTTCTTTTTATATTCGGTATCACTTCAATAATTGAATACCGTACATTCGCAAATCAATAAATACTTATGCATAAAACTTTAACCGTTCTTATTTCCACATTCTCCTCCCTGCTTGCTTTTGCACAAACACCTAAAACATATACCTCATCCGAAATATTATCGCAGTTGAAAAAATTGAATGTACTTGGTTCGGTTTTGTATATAGCCGCACATCCGGATGATGAAAATACAAGGTTGCTGGCATACCTGGCCAATGAAAAATTATACCGCACCGGCTATTTAAGTTTAACGCGGGGTGATGGCGGGCAGAATTTAATTGGTGATGAACAGGGCATTGACCTGGGATTGATCCGTACACAGGAACTTTTATCAGCCCGCAGGATTGATGGCGCCGAACAGTTTTTCAGCAGGGCTTATGATTTCGGTTTTTGCAAATCATCGGAAGAAGCATTGCAAACCTGGGGGCACGATAAAATATTAAGTGATGTGGTGTGGGTGATCAGAAAGTTTAAGCCGGATGTGGTCATTGCCCGTTTTCCTGAAGATAGCAGGGCCGGGCATGGGCATCATGCAGCGTCGGGGATACTTGCACGGGAGGCTTTTGATGCGGCTGGGGATCCTACTAAATTTCGGGAGCAATTATCGCAGGGTGTTACTATATGGCAGGCCAAACGTTTGTTATGGAACACATTTAATTTTGGCAATACCAATACACAAAGCGAAGACCAGTTTAAACTGGATGTGGGCATGTACAATCCCTTGCTCGGCAAAGGATATGGTGAAATAGCATCGCTTAGCCGAAGCCAGCACAAGAGCCAGGGATTTGGTGTGCCGGCGCAGCGGGGGGCGTCTATTGAATATTTTTCAACAGTGAAGGGTGATAAGCCGGTAAATGATTTGATGGATGGGGTGGACCCAAGTTGGGGTAGGACAAATAATAAGGAATTGACAGACTCTGTTAATAATATCATTCGTAATTACGATGTCGGGCATCCTGAAAATTCCATTAGTTCATTAATTAAATTTAAACAAAATCTATGGCAGCAAAATAATAATTACTGGAGTTCGCAGAAGGAAAAGGATATTACTAATTTAATTGAAAATGCAGGCGGCTTGTTTATGGAAGCTACAACCGCTAACCAGTTAAATGTGATTGGCGACAGTATTAAAATAAACCTGGCTTTTAACAACCGGACCGGTATTGCTATTGACAGGGTAATGGTATCCGTTTTTGGCAGTCATTATAATTTTGAACCTATTAAACCCAATGAGAATAAAACCCAAACGATAACCGTTGCTATCAGTGATATAGCGCAGGCTTCCCAACCATATTGGTTGGAAAAAGGGTTGGAAAAAGGTAATGGAAGTTTTAATGTAAGGGATCAATCCCTGATTGGTAATGCTGAAAATTATAATTATGTGGCAAACTTCCAACTAACAATCGCCAATGTTGTTCATCATTTTTACAAGCCGGTTTTATATAAATATACCGACCCGGTAAAGGGTGAGCTTTACCAGCCCATTTTAATAGTAAACCCTGTTTTTATAAATAGCAGGCAGCATTTGATCATCTTTAAAAATGATGATAAAAATATAAAACGGGAGGTAGGGTTCTCTTTACAATTCAATTCCAAAATAGCTGATACGGCAAAATTCAAATATAACCGTAATGGCTATTCAAGGGTAGTTTTTGATTCAATGGTACATATTTCAAAGGGGGAAATAAGAAATATAAATGTGGTGGTAAACAGTGATTCCGTTAAAAAGGATACGAAGGAATATATGGGTGGCCAATTTTCTTCAAAGGCATTAAAGGACGACCAGTTTTTTTCTCTTACCAAAATCAAGTACGAGCATATCCCGGATATTCATTACAATTATTATGACAGGGTTACTGTTTTAAAGATGGATCTTAAAACTGCAGGCAAGCTCGCAGGCTACATACCCGGCGCAGGTGATAAAGTACCCCAGGCCTTAACCGAAATGGGTTACAAGGTAGTGATGCTTGCAGAAAATGATATAAAGGCGGGAAACCTAAAACAGTATGATGCCATCGTTACAGGCATAAGGGCATACAATACCAATGAGTGGTTGAATAACGTGTATGATGTATTGATGGCTTATGTAAAAGAAGGCGGTATCTTACTTACTCAATATAATACCAGCAACCAGTTCAGTTCGTTAAAATCAAAAATAGCGCCCTATCCTTTTACCATCAGCCGAAACCGTGTTACCGATGAAAACGCAACCGTTAATTTCCTGCTGCCAAATCATCCTGCATTGAATTATCCTAATAAAATAACGGAAAAAGATTTTGAAGGATGGACACAGGAACGCAGCCTCTATAATGCGGAAAAAATTGACAGTAATTATCAGCGTATCCTAAGCATGAAAGATCCGGGTGAGGCTGAACAGGATGGTAGTTTGATAATCGCCAACTATGGTAAAGGAAGATTTGTTTATACAGGCCTTGCTTTTTTCAGGGAATTACCCTCGGGGGTTCCGGGGGCTTACAGGTTGTTTGCGAATTTAATTGCAACGGGGAATAAAGTAAATAAGGTAAATAAGGTAGATAAGGTAAATAAGGTAGATAAGGTAAAGAGGTAAATAAAGTAAAAAGGTAAAAAGGTAAATAGGGTAACAGTTAAATGGAAATTATGAAAAAGCCCTGTTTATTAAAAAAGAGAAATGGATAAAAATACTTGTAATTTATTAAGTAAAGTAGCCCTGAAAGGGCGAAATCTAATAGCATAGGGCAAAGCCCTATGTAGTTGTGTTTATTAATTTATGCAAAACGAAAAATCATATTGGACCAGGTGGTACATAGGTGTAATCCTATTTCTATTGTTGCAGGTTGCATTGTACTATTTTATCACCATTAATTATAAATAAATATTTACGGATGC
>JANOTW010000734.1:0-4785 GCA_031416575.1 Ferruginibacter sp. | reverse complement strand
CCCAATGGTATTAAGTACAAGTCCCGATTCAAGTGTAACATCGGGATGCCGACAAATACTGTCGGCAAGCGATGCAACGATGCCCCACATAGCTTCTTAGCCCGGACAAAAAGCATGGTTGTATAGAAGTACCCATATAATCTGCGGCTGATTTTTCGCTAATAACAACTTCCAAAATTTATAAGTCATTCATTTTCAATTGGCAAATTTTGGGTTGTATAGGAGGGCGATGCAACGATGCTTAAGTGAAATGCATCTGCCCGGACAACAAAAATAACTTGATTGTAAAGTAGTGCGAATTCAAATGGCTGGGGTCAAATGAAATAAAAAATCAACGAACCTGAACGTGCGACAAATATGGAGTATTGAACCGCAAACGGTAAACCCCAAACCGAAAACAGAAAACCCTAAACCTTCCTACCGTTCTTCAAATTCCCCCGCTTTAGTAAAACGATAGCCATTGTTATCGCCATCGAAAAAATTACGGGCGCTTTTGTGAAAGGTGAACAACAGCCTTTTCAACTGTTCCTGGAATTGTTCTTCCTGTGGTTTATCCGCTTTTAATTTTTTATCCGTCATAGCCGCCAGGTTACTGTCACTACTTACTTCCTGAATATTTTCTGGCTGTAAACCACCCAGGCCAATTTTCCATTCGTCTTCTTTTTTTACACGATATTTAAAGAAGTAAACAAAGCCTTTTTTGCCGCGGCAGGCTGATCGTTGCTTACCGATAAAAACTATGGAATCCACTTTGTTATAATCTTTATCCGCCACCAGGTAGCTTCTTGCCATATCCAATTGTGTTTTATACCTGGCCGGAAATTTATTCAACATTTTAATTTGTTCTAACCTGCCATACAGGTTTCCTCTCCATTTGTCCCTTTCAGCAAACCAGCCAAGGATACTATCTGCTACCCGTTTATTATTACGCAACAATATGATCGCTGTATTCAATCTTACCACATCATCTTTTGAACGCAGGAGTTTATCAAAAAATTTAGGCACATTAGTATGCTGATCGTAAAAAGGCATCAACAAAATGGCATAATGCTTCAATTCATTTTTGTTTTCGCTATTATTAAAATTCCGGTTGGGCCCTTCATCATTGTCATTATTTTTTTCTTCATCTATTTTTTTTTCATCCTTTCCCTGTTGTTTCTTCAATTCAATTTTGGCTTCAAAATAAATCTTATTGAAATAATCTTCCAACCGCGAATCCTTAATATAGCCGCTATCCAATAAGGTTGCCAATAAAGACAGCACCGGCTTTTTGTAATCATCTACACTGGCTAACTGTAGCAATTCGGGATACAAGGTAGCCGCTAATTTAAGTGAATCGCCCAGGTTGTTAAATATCGCCGTGTAATCGTAATTATTATCAAAAAAAGGAGGATCCTGTAAAACCAATTCTTTAAATAATTGAACCGCACCGGTAGTTTTATGCCTTGCCAACGCCTTTAGTACTTCATTTTGAAAAATACTGGTATCGGCGGTTTGCTCATATATTTTTTTCAACATGCCAACAACTATTCTTTTGGTGGTTTCTTTTATATAGCCAAGTTCCGCGATTAGTTTTGTCTTACTGTCAACATAATTTTTATCCCCCCATAAAGCATTGATGGCGGATACTATTTTGGGAGCTCCTTTTTCGCCATAATAAATATTACTGATGATTTGCCGTGCTTTGGTATGGGTAGCGCTGTCTTTGCTAAACAGATCGGTAAAAAAGCTATCAAGGTTATTGATGAAAATACTTTTGCCTGATTTTTTTTCCTCAGGTGCAAAGCTTGAAAAGAACTGATCAATAAAATCGTTGTGCAGGTTGATTGTGTCGCCAATGGTTACCAAACTATACATATAATTGTCTTTCAGCATGATCATCCTGTTGATCGTTTTTGATGATCCGGTATCTCTTAAATTAAACTTATAGCCGGTTACACCATTCTTTAATGTAAAAGAATCTTTTTTGTAGAGCACAAGGCCGTCTCCATCACAGTAATCATCCAGCTCATTTTTCCAGAAGTTGACGGAATCTTTTACTGCATGATATTTGGGATATTGTTGTACACTTACACCAATCGTTTCGCCTGTAGAATCACTTGTGAACAGTGCGTTTTTGCTCTTGGGCCAGTAACTATTATAACCCGAATAACCGTTGCTGTTAACAACATCCGCGGTAACTCTTTCCAGTTTGTCACGATAAGCTTCATCCAGGTCAGGCGCTACCGGTGTAGTTACCGAAAAATGCAGAAAGGTATCTACATACTGGTTTTTATTATTGTACCGGAATGGTGTAAAACGAAAGGAATTAAAGAAATCCCTGAAATCTTTATTTATATTTTTACTGCTCACCGCAACACAATAATAGTGCGGGCCTCTTATGATATAACGGGCTGTCACCATATTCCCGTTTTTCATGCTTTCTTTCACTTCCAGGCACGGATAACCCAACCAGTTAGTTAGCTTTCGGTATGTTTGCCTTTCAAAATAATAAGGGGAATGGAAAGACGCTTCGACCAATTTTAAATCAAATGAATCTTCCTCTAAAAATTTAAAATTATAGACGGTTTTTTTAAAAATCAGATATGCATCACCAGTTGTTTTATCTTCGGCTTCGTACTCCCAACGCTTTATTCCGTCACTGGTGTTGATATTTAAATTTTCATTGGGTGCCTGTGGAAGCCTTACTGAAAATCCTCCCTGCGCCGGGGTAAAAATATTATCTGTGGAAGTATTTTCTTTGAGTTGGATGGATGAAAAGAATTGTGCGGCTTCTATTCCGTCCACGTAATTTTCTTTTCCGCTTATTTTAAATACCAATATTTCAAAAGGGGTAATGAAAATATTATATCGCTGCAGGTCGCCCCGCCTTGTTTTATTGGTGATGTCAAAACCATGGTATCCATTTTTTTGAACCGCCGTTTTCTTAAGCACTTTCCCCGGGATATTTTCATAAAGAAGGCTGTCAATTTTTTTCATTACCAACGCTTCCGTCTGGCCTAAAAAAGAGGCGAATGTTTTTACTCTTGTTACCAGGTAATAACTCCCATTGCTCATGTCGGAATATTGTCTTCTGTCTAAACGCAGGTATTCACCTTTCATTCTATATAGCGGGCCCGGCATACTTACACTGTAAAATCCATCGTCCGCTTTTACTGTAGAAAAATTTACAGGAACTTTCAACTGGTCGGTTTCATCCTTTTTAACCGCATCCCTGCCGGCCATTTTTATAGGGCGCAATGTATATCCCAACTTTCGCAGCAATTCTATAATTCCCCTGGGCCCAGGTAAATGCGCAGCTCCAACACCTACAAAAAGACTGCTTTTTTTAAGGATCGTATCTATAGAACCCGCCTGTATCTCATTTCTTTTATATAAAAATTTCTCCCTGAAGGCATCTGACCTTTCTGTTAAAATATCCAGGGAATCCATCAGGTCAAGGTCTCCGCTGCGATAGGCGTCCTGTATCTTTTGCCCGATATCTTTCATGGATTCTCCATCAATGTCTATACTTTTTTTCTTTTTCTCCCTGGCCATATCAGCGTATGCTTCCAGCACCACTTTCTCGGTTTCATTATAGTCTTCAACGCCTGCGGATCTTTTGCCTAATTTTTTTCCTGTTTGAAAAATATACAGATCCAGAAAAGTATCTTCTTCAAAATCTTCCCTGGCCTTATAACTGCGGTACAATAAACTGTTTACTATGGTAGGTTCTGTACTGAGGGCTGCTTTTAATTCAGCATCATAGTTATTTATCCTGAATGAGTTTTCGTTTAAAAAATCGCCACCCGGCGACTGAATGAAATTCGCATAATTTTCTTTTAACCTGTCTAAGCGTACCATTTGCCCCTGCCAGAGATCCGGGTTCAATTCCAGGGCCACCGCATCCACATTCTTAATAGCATTATAAAATGAATCGCTTAAATGAAATGCCATCTTGCTGCTTACATGCATGGTCCCAAAAAGGTAGGATGGTTTTTTTAACCCATTGCCAGTGATCTCCCAAAAAAGACTGGGATATTTTTTAACTTCTTTTTTTTGACTATACACATTGCAAACAGCCATTAAAAAAAAGGCGGGTATCATAAACAGGTAAAGCTTTCTTTTCATGCTGGTTTTATTAAAACGGCTAACTCATAAAGGTGCGTAGAAGTAAACAGATCACAAAATAATCCTTAATGAATTAACGCTTTTTTGCTGATAATAGGTGCTGTATAAATAAAATTGGTATATTCATCGCTGCAATCTGCTTAAAATAAGCTACATTTGCGCTCTTAAAAATCATGCCGTAACATGATAAGTGCCTTTAAACGGCTACGTATCACTGTAACAAATACAGTACCAGGGCTGATTATCATTAAAAAATTTATTGATTCACATGAAATTAAGTCAGTTCCGATTCGACCTTCCCCTTAATCTGATCGCCCAAAATCCTACCAAGAAAAGAGAAGACAGTAGAATGATGGTGATTCACCGCAAAACAGGTGTAGTTGAAAACCGCAATTTTCGCGATATTATTGAATACTTTGATGATAAAGATGTAATGGTGGTTAATAACACCAAGGTTTTTCCTGCCCGTATGTATGGCCGCAAGGAAAAAACAGGCGCTAAAATTGAAGTATTTTTATTAAGGGAACTGAATAAGCCAAACCGTTTGTGGGATGTTATTGTTGACCCGGCCCGTAAAATACGGGTAGGAAATAAATTATATTTTGGTGAAAATGACGAACTGGTAGCTGAAGTAATTGACAATACCACCAGCCGTGGGCGTACCATTCGTTTTTT
>JANOTW010000733.1:0-7680 GCA_031416575.1 Ferruginibacter sp. | reverse complement strand
TTTTAAGGAATATCCTCATCTTGCCATTATTATCAGCATTTTCATAAGCATATTGATTGCGGTAATCGGAGTAGTACCAAGCGTTTTTATAACAGCCGCCAATATTTTATTTTTTGGCTTTTGGAATGGAACATTCATTTCATTTTTGGGTGAAGCAATTGGCGCCGGCATCGCATTTTTATTGTACCGTACAGGATTTAAAAAAAGGGTGGAACATAGCCTGATCAAATATCCTAAAGTAAAAAGATTGATGGATGCCAAAGGCAAAGAAGCGTTTTATTTGGTCTTTTCTTTAAGGCTGATACCATTTGTACCGTCAGGATTAATCACCTTCGCCGCAGCCGTTGGCAAAGTATCGTTTATAATATTTTTGGTCGCCAGTTCATTGGGAAAATTGCCTGCCCTGCTTATGGAAGCATGGTCAGTTTATGAGGTTACACAATTTGGATGGCAGGGTAAATTAATATTGGTGGTAGTTGCTTTAGGGCTGCTGTATTGGGTGGTAACTAAAAAGAAATAATGGCGGGTTTTTATATTACAGGCAAGTTGGTACAGGGGGTCCTGAAATTTAAAACCACGATATTATTTCGTGGCTTCATGATCTTCCAACACGATCATTGGCCTTCTTGGTTTCTGTCCCGTCCGGGTTATTTACAACCGTAAAAAACATCTCCGGCATTCATCATGAATATTTCCATCACCCCACCAATCAATTAAATCGGGTAAGAACCATTTTTTAATTATATTTCAGATCGTGCGGATGGAATGATGCCTAAGATCATCTGTCCCCAATTTACTAATCAAACCAAAAAAATCAACAACTTATGCTGAAATTATTGCTGTTTTATTTTATGGCTGTGGCCACTTTACCCGCATACAGCCAGCAGCCGCTTTTACTTCGCCAACCGGCTATCAATAATGATGGCTCGCTCGTGGCTTTTTCTTTTCAGGGAGATATTTGGACGGTTCCATCCACCGGGGGCAAAGCCACAAGGCTTACTATCCATGAGGCTTACGAGGCCAGCCCTGTCTTTAGCCCCGATGGAAAACAGATCGCTTTTTCCGGGGCGAGATTTGGTAATAATGATGTTTTTGTGATGCCCGCCGATGGTGGCCTGCCAAAACGTTTAACCTTTCATTCGGGCTCCGATGCCGTGGCAAGCTGGGCACAACCCGACAAAATCCTTTTTTCTACCGCCCGTGAATTCAGGCAGATAGAAAGGCCGTCGGAAGTCTATGCAATCAGCCCAATGGGAGGCACCGAAAGCCGCATGCTGGATGCAGTAGGTTTCGATCCGGCACTCTCACCCGATGGCCGTTTTCTGGCATTTGTCCGTGGCGATATTAACCCGGTGGCAAGGCAGGCTTACAGGGGAAGCAGCGATAGGGATATATGGATCTACGACACCAAAAACAAAACCTATCACCAGTTGCCCGGCTTTGAAACCAATGATATTTTGCCACAATGGGGCGGCAATAGTTCGTTGTATTTTTTAAGCAGCAACGATGGCGCTTACAATTTGTACCGGTTAAAAATTGGGGGCGATGGCAAGGCCATCACCTCACCAGAAAAATTGACGGATTACAAGGATGAATCCATCCGTTCCTACGGCATATCTTCCGATGGCAGTTCCATCGTGTTTGAAAAAGACATGAACCTTTACACGTTGAAACCCGGTAAAGGCGGTGCGAAAAAATTGGATGTACAGATAAGCGCCGATGATCGTTTAGATGCGGCCGAACAAAAGACGCTCAGCGCCGGCGCCAATGAATTTGCTGTTTCACCCAATGGAAAGCTGATTGCTTATACCCTTCGTGGCGAAGTGTTTATTAAAGAGGCCGATAAGGAAAAGACAAGGAGCGTCAATGTTTCCAATCATCCTTACCGGGATGTGGGGCCTGCCTGGCTCAACGATAGCGCCCTGCTTTTTTGTAGCGACAGGGCCGATGGGAATTTTGATATGTTCCTGTTACGGTCGTCTGATACATCAGAACACAATATTTTCAAGAGCTTAAAACACCAACTGGCGCAAGTCACAAAAACGCCGGGTGATGAAACTTCCCCCGTTGTTTCCCCGGATGGAAAAAAAATAGCGTACGTCCGCGGCAGGGGAATTTTTGTGGTGAGTGAAATTAGCGCCGGAGGAAAACTTTCCAATGAAAAAATTCTTATCAACAACTGGAATTCACCCGACGGAATAACCTGGAGCCCGGATAATAAATGGCTGGCTTATTCGATGAACGATCTGTATTTCAACGATGAAATTTATATACAGGCCGCAGACAATAGCGGCAAGCCTGTAAATGTGAGTATGCACCCGCGTGCGGATAGAAACCCCTGCTGGAGTGCGGATGGAAGCAAACTTGGTTTCTTATCCAAACGGGGCAGTGGGCGTAGTACGGATGTTTACTTTGTTTGGCTGAAAAAAGAAGACTGGGAAAAAGAAACACAGGACTGGCAGGATATGGAAACCCCGCCGGTTGCTGCGGCTGATGCAAAACCGGGAACTGATAAGAAAAAAACCAAGCCTGTCAAAATTGACTTTGATAAAATCCATGAAAGGTTATTGCAGGTTACTAATTTCCCCGGCGATGAAAGTGATTTGTCCATCTCCAGGGATGGGGAAACATTTTATTACACCACCAGCGCCAGCGCTGCCAAAGGCCGCGACCTGTATAGCATTAAATGGGATGGAAAAGACCTGAAAGAGATCACTAAAGGCGGCGCCAATCCATCGAATGTTACCATGGATAAGGATGCGAAATATTTGTACTATACCAAATTGGGTTTACTCGGAAGGATTGAAATAAAAACAAGTTTGGCTGAGCCGTTACCTTTTGCGGCCAAAATGAAAATTGATTACGCAAACGAACGCACACAGGTATTTGAAGAAGCATGGCGTACCATCAGGGATGGGTTTTACGATCCCAAATTTCATTGCAACGACTGGGGTAAACTACATGACAAATATAAAGAGCGTTGTGTGAATGCCAGTACCAGCAACGATTTCAGGGATATGTTCAACCTGCTGTTAGGCGAATTGAATAGCAGCCACATGGGGCTTACCGTACCGGAGAGGGCCGAAACGCAAAAGGATGCTACCGGATTGTTGGGATTAGAACTGACGGCGGTAAATGAAGGCGTAAAAGTTAATCGTGTAGTGCCTGAAACACCGGCGGATAAAGATAACAGCAAGCTAAACGAAGGGGATATTATTACCGCTGTAAATGGGGATGCGGTAAACGGTGAGGAAAATTTTTACGGCCTGTTAAATGGGTTGGTGAATGAAAAAATATTACTGAATGTAAAAGGTACCGATGGAAAGCTTAGAGAGGTAGTGATACGGCCTACGGCAAGTATCGCTGATAATTTGTATGAAGAATGGGTGGGGAACAGGAAAAAACTGGTGGAGGAATTCTCAAAAGGCCGCTTAGGTTATATACACATCAAGGGCATGGATTTGCCAAGCTTTGAAGTGGTGGAAAGAGAATTTACAGCGGCGGGGTTTGGCAAAGAAGGGCTCATTATTGATGTGCGGTACAACGGTGGCGGCTCCACAACCGATTACCTGATGACCATCCTCAATTACAAGCAACATGCCTACACCATCCCCCGTGGCGCCAGCGATGACCTTGAAAAAGACAAAAAGAAATTCCGCGATTATTATCCAATAGGCGAGCGCCTTGTTTACGCTGCCTGGACAAAGCCTTCCATCGCCTTATGCAATGAAGGGAGTTACAGCAATGCCGAAATCTTTTCTCATGCCTACAAGACATTGGGCATCGGGAAATTAGTGGGTGTGCCTACCAACGGCTCTGTTATTTCCACCGGTGGCAAAACCTTAATGGACGGGTCTTATGTGCGGTTGCCCGGCCGTGGATGGTATGTAAAAGCCACTGATAAAAACGAAGAGCTCGGTCCCGCCATTCCTGACATCGTTGTGGAAAACCAACCCGACTGGATAGCCAGGGGAACCGACGACCAGTTAAAGAAAGCTGCGGAAGAACTGTTAAAAGAAATTGATGCGAAGCGTTAGTTATTGGTTATTGGCCGGGCTGATGTTTATAAACATCAGCCCGGTTTTTTTTACATCATACTTTATTTTTTTGTGAACCCGGCAATCAAGCCATGATTATGCATCGGTGTGCATGCCCACACAGTATATTGAGGAGCCGCATTTCAATACATCCATTCTTTTTTTTTGTCGGGGCTGACGAATTTCATGGCATCATCGTTGCATCGCCCTCTTATACTGAATACCATTGGGGGGCTTTACCTGCGTTATTTGAAAAAAAGCAACAGTGGGCTTACATTGGCACCACTGTGAATGTCAATATTAGGGCCAGTTTCAATTTGCTGATAAATTTTATTTCAGATGTGGGCAATGAGATCTGAGAGTACAGCTATTTTCTTTTGGATTAGCCAAAATTTTACATCATAAAATAAAACTTCAATATTTATACTCCGCAAGGGATATGGGTGCATTTCAAATTTTCGCCCCACTTATCAAGGCCGTGGTCGGTGGGACACCGACCACGGCTGGCTGCCCCTGGCTGGTGTCCCACCAGCCAGCGAAAATTTGAATTGCACCCAGGGATATTAGTGATATTTATTTTGTACAATAATCAAATAAAATACGCTCTGGAATTAATTTAAAACGCAATTAAAGTTGCCCAATGGTATCAAGTCCAAGAGGGCGATGCAACGATGACGCACATTGCTTCACTGCCTGGACAAAAATTTTTACTCATGTTTTTATCCTTTGTGCAATATATATATTCCGTCGTGCTGCCTTAAAATATAAACGGAATAATCTTTATTGCCGGCATTTAGTGGTTTTTACCCAAATCCAATCCGCATTTATCACAAAAAAACTGAAGTCATATTGTACTCGCCTTTATGATATGGGTTTCATAATTTCAAAGGGTACCGTAGTATTATATCTAAAAGTTTGAAAGTGGGTAAAAAATAATCGTTAAACTTAATCCAGTCCGGCCCTTCCTTAAAAATTTGCCTAAGAATTTATCCAGTAAGCCTAATTCCTTCATTTTACAATTCTTTGTTCAATTCGTCAGTAATCAGCTTGCGCAATTCTTCTTTATCTGGTAAATACAGTTGATATTTTTGTACGAATAGCTGGGATGAAATATTGTGCATGGCATATTTCACAACCAGTTCATCTTTTTCTTTTGCCAGCACTATGCCAATTGGTTGGTTATCGCCTGCCGTATTTTCTTCATTTTCAAAATAGCCCAGGTACATATTCATTTGGCCAACATCCTCATATCCTGCTTCATTTCGTTTGAGGTCTATCAAAACAAAGCATTTTAAAATCCGGTGATAAAATACCAGGTCAACATAATGATGCCGGTTGCCCAGCGTAATGCGATATTGCCTGCCAATAAACGCAAAGCCCTTACCCAGTTCCAATAAAAATTCCTGCAATTGCGTGATGAGCCTTTGCTCTAAATCTGTTTCGGTTAAATGATGCGGTTCCGGTATTTTCAGAAATTCAAAAATATAGGTATCCCTTAAAATATCAGTTGGCTTTTCAATAACCTGCCCCCGCATTGCCAGTTGTAAAATGCCTTTTTTATCTTTTGATGCAGCAAGCCGTAGAAACAGGGAAGCTTTCTTTTGTCTGATCAGTTCTGTGGTACTCCAGTTTTCTATAACCGATTGTTTTTCATAAAAACCACGTTCTAAAGGATCGTCTATTTTCATTAACTCTACATAATGGGTCCAGCTCAAATGGTGCGGAGCCTCCGCACCAATTGAATCAGGTAATACCGCTTCGACTGAATGGTGCGACAATGTTGCACCTTTTGGATATGTAACATAAAATTGCCTGAAACGCTTTACATTACTGAGGCTAAAACCCATACCATGTAAAAGGGATAAATCTTTAGACAGGTTTGCCAGCAAAGCTTTGCCGTATTCAGCCTTTACATTTCCCTTTTGTTCATATACAATGATGTATTGGCCTATTTGCCAGTAGGTTTGCACCAATTGTGCATTTGCTGCCCTAAACGCAGCTACTCTGCCTGATGTATAAACACCGGAGATTGAATTGATAAGGCTTTTATATTCAGTAGTTCGAATGGGTTTATTGTCGCTCATATATTGTCTGAACTATAATTTATTTGATTTTTATAAAATAAATTGCCATTTCCAATTTATATCCCTGCTGTAAGAACGCCTGCCACGGGTTCAAAAGCAAAACCACCACTTAATTATTTACGGCGTTCCCCAGCGCCGCCCTTACCTGTTTCATAAATACGGGAACGATCACAAACGGGTCGCCGGCGCCTAAGGTTTCAATTGGTAAATATCCCCTGTATGGCGAATTATGTACAATGCGAAAAAGCCTTTCAAGGTCCATGGGCGCCACTTTGCCATTGTAATTGATTTTTTCTTTTATTTGCCAGTTTACAGCATATTCAGCGGTTTTTTGAATCTCGCTATAAGGTTCCATTGTAACGAAACTTCCCGTATCCAAAACCAGCCCGAACCATTCATTGTTTACTTTTTTGATGATACGGATAGCCTCATCTGCCGTTTTTATAAAATCATTGTGGTTCTGTACGGCAACGATCACGCCGTGCTGTTTCCCATGCTCAACGCAAGATCTGATATCTGCTGTTATCCATTCCGCTACCTGTGGCCATGTATAGTTTGGGGGCAGTGTTTTCCCGGTGAAAATCCGGATCACGGGTGCGCCGAGTTTGGCGGCAACTTCTATCCACCTTTTTACGAAAGCTACTTCTTCGGCCCTTTTTACTTTATCAGGTTCCGCGAATTCGGTGCGGATACCAGTGCCGCTTATTTCAAATCCCAGCCGGTGAGCTTTTCTTTTTAATTGAAATATATAATCATCACCGGGTATTTGCGGGTAACCGGGGAAATAATAAGCGGTGAGGTCAATCGCATCAAAATTCTGCTCAGCGCAAAACTCCATTACCGCTTCCAAATTGGTTTTGCCGCTTCTTAATGGTTCATTGAACGAATAGGCATTCAGGCTTATCTTAAAACGGTTGCCTGAAATACCGCGGATTTTGTTGACTGGCCGGGCATCTGCCAAAGAATAATTTCCCAGGCCAGCCACGGCAGTTACCGTTGCCAGGGATTGTAAAAATTTTCTTCTTTTAAAAGATTTCATATTGAATATTTAAGGGTTGACTGATAGTCATCGTACAATTGCACGATTACTTTGTGAAAGAACTAAGGTAACTAAAAGTTTATTTGCAAATCGCTAACACTGAAAATGGCGGGGTAAATAAATAGCCTGAAAAATTGAACCTTGTGGGTTTTTGGTAAAGGTTTTGACACTACAAAGGAAAGGGAAGATGGATTAGTAAATTAATTTTTGGATAATGGATATTACGGCCTATATGAATTTACATATCTAAGACTTTTTAAAGGTTCATCTCAAATTTCCCCTGGGCAGGTCATTTATTTTCAAAGAGCGGACGGTTTTCAATTTGGCTTTTTGTTATTATCTTCAACTTTTAAAACAATTTCGGGCATTGGTTTCGGGCGGACGTTTTTCAAATACCCCACCTGACAGCAATACCGGATCGTTATAGGCAACTCTAAACCGACACCACCAAACTATGGGAGCATGGGGAACAGCAATATCATCTAACGACACTTACGCAGACATTTACGATGAATTTTTC
>JANOTW010000732.1:0-5381 GCA_031416575.1 Ferruginibacter sp. | reverse complement strand
ATTGGACTTTAGATTTAAATAACTAAAATAAATATGGCCTATAAAAAGGCTGATGAATCGGGACAGGCTTTCCCGAAAAATCGGGATGTTCCAAAAGGGCAGGTCTTCTGACAGTTCATTAACTACGCCTGATGAACCGCCCGGTAAAACGCAATAAAAGATCCCCAATGGTATTCAGTACACGAGTGCGACGCAACGATGCTCACATAGCTTCAATGCCAGGACAAAAAATATGATTGTATAAAAGGCTCCCGATACGCTTCTCTATCGGGATAGACTGTCCCGATACGCATAGGGTGCATCCCAAATTGTCGCTACAGTTATCAGGAATGTGGTCGGTGGGACACCGACCACGGCAGGCTTCCCTTGGCTGGTGTCCCACCAGCCAGCGACAATTTGGGATGCACCCTACGCATACGCTATCGGGATTATCAACGCAACAATGTTTATTCAGGGTTATGATGCCCGGACAAAAAAGAAAATAGCCTGCACTATAAACTGCGAAAGCCAGGGAGTTTTAAATTTATGATGCCATGTTTAAATAGAACTTTAATTTTCCGGCGCCGGTTCAGTTACAATAACCTGTTTTTTAACCGGCTTGGTTTTCAATACTGGTGCGGCGGGTTGAAACCCTTTGATATAGCCACGCTGCAGCAAAATGGGTATCACATGTTTTCCTGCAAGCTTCACCGCTTCGCTTGACCCCTTCGCATTTTCAATACGCACACAAACAACGATATGGCCTGTGCCGCTTGCTTTGGGCGCAAAGAAAACATACCAGCCGTCATTGATCGTTTCGCCCTTGAATACCCGTTCGGGCGTTCCCGTTTTACCAGCTACCAAAATGCCTAACCTGTTTATTTTATTGGCGCTTTGTTTTCGCATATAGCTGGTTAGGTGTTCGGCATATTTCGGGTCCTTCGCAATATTCAGCCCCTTTTTAAACGTTGTTGGCACACCGTTAATATCCATTACATAACGGTTTTCAGGCATGGTGCCCTTGTTGGCAATTGCCGCCGCCAACCTGGCCATTGATGCCGGTGTAGCTACCAGTTCGCCCTGGCCCCAGGCCATCCCTGAAACCCCTTTGGCCCTTGTACGCCTGATGTTATTCGGGTTATACCTTTTTATACTGGCAAACTCTGTTTTTCGCCACAGCTCCTTCCACTTTTCCTGTTGCCTGATATTATTTTGTTCCGCCTCAAAATAGTATCCGCCTACCCCGTGTAAAAACATCCCGGTCTGGAGGTAAAGATTACCCATTTCCTCCTGCAATTGTTCCTCATTGGCCAGCCGGATAAAAAATGAATTATTGGATTTAATGACCGCTCTTTCCATCGAAATATTTCCCGCCTCATCAGGTTCATCACTTTTTATCCTGATCAAATCCTGAGGATGGATTAAAATAGTTTTAGTGGCTGCAGCTTCCCCCAACTTATTAAAGGCAGCCAGGGCCGTTACTAATTTCGCGGTAGAGCCGGGTTGTGTGGCATGCGTAAAACCAATATCCGTATTTACATTCCAGCCCGGCAGTTTATTCAATTCATTTTCACTTAAAGTAAGCAGGTCCCAATTATCAATCGCCGGCAATGGAAAGGCTGCTGATGCCAGTACATCACCCGTATTATCTTCCATAATAACTACCGAAGTGCGCTTTGTATTGGCGCTATCATCCGCCTGTATTGATTTTTGAATATTAACCTGTAGCGCCGCATCCATGGTTAACCGCACATCACGGTTCCTTTTTTTGAATGCCCTTACTTCACTGCTATTAATTCCGGCCAGCAATAAGGATGACAGCGCACTGTAATCTCTTTTATTTACCGTCATTTCCGTAGTTGTTTGTGGCAGAAAACGGTTCTCACGGAAACGGGTAGCGCTTACCTGGAATTTTGATGCAGGAGTTGGAAAGCCCCTTAAATCGGCGCCATGGGCGTATTCCGCGAAGTAACCATTGGAACCGCCATTGAAAACACCCGTATTGGCATCGCCGGTCCAGAAAAACATTTGATCACCAAATGGGTAATACCGGTCTGCTCTTTTGTATGCGAATGATTCCAGGCTTTCCCGGGATATACCCAGGGCCAGCAGGGAATCTTTTTGCTTCATTAAAAAACCATGGTTGCTGGTAGCCAATAATTTTCCTTTCCTGTCCAGTAAATCGCCTGCCTGCAACCTGTTCATTAAAATACTGATACGGGGATTATAACTAAACATCCGCTCACCACTGCGGTCAGCTACCAATGCAGGTTCTACCACCCATTTTTTATTATTGATGATATATTTTGAAACATTGACCGCCAGCAATATGATCCCCACGCAGGCGGCCAATAACGCCGGCAGCAGGTTTTTATCCTGCCTGGTGGTGATGAATTTCATCTGTGCCGAAGATCCTTTCAAGTGAGATGCGGATAACAGGAACCCTGCGGCCAGCATATTGCAAAAAAGGGATGAACCACCGTAACTAATAAAAGGCAATGCGACACCCGTAAGCGGTAAAGCGCCCGTGGACCCACCTGCTATTAAAAGGAACTGAACAAAGGTAGCTATGCCAGTACCCGCACATAAATAAAACAAAAAAGGAGCGCCTGTTTGTCGCCCGATTATGATGGAACGGTGCAGGTAAATTAAAAATAAAATGAAGATGCAAACAATACCCGCCCATCCAAACTCTTCACCAAAAGAAGGTAATATCATGTCGGTATGCGCCTCCGGAATTGTTTTCGCAAATCCTTCACCGGCACCCTGTCCGGTAATACCCCCGCTGCTCATCGCCCATATTCCATTCGCCACCTGGTCGCCGCCAAACACTTCATTGTTCCATGCATTCTCCCATATCGCTTTCCTGTCAATCAACCGCCTGATGGGCCCGGGAAACAGTTCAGCAAGCAGGGGGATTTTATCCAATAACATAAACCCGCACACGATGGCCGTGGCCATTACCGCAGACTCACTCAGGTTCTTTTTCCTGATCAGCATATACAGTAATAAACAGCCAATGGTAATGCCGGTACCTAACCACACACCCTTACTTATCCAGATGGATAAGATATATAAAATTACCGCGGCAGCCATCTCTTTAAAATCGCCCCGCGAAAAAGAAAAGAGGATGATAAAAGTGAAACAACAAACCATTGCGGGGCCCAGGTCGCCCAAAATCAAGAACAACAATATGGTGAGCCCGATTGCAAACAACGCGAAAAAGAAAAAAGAAAAACGTTTTTCCCAGGAAGCATATTCCGAGATGAATTTTTCATTCACCGAAAAAAAACCCGCCAGGAAAATGATCACCATGAACTTGACGATTTCGCTTGGTTGAAAACCCAGTAAATTAACTTTTACCCCGCTGCCTTCGGGGCCGGTGCCAAAAAAAATGGTAAGCGCCAATAAGCCTATCGCTAATATGGCCCATGGCCATCCGTTGGCCGAAAGCCGGTTATTCTTGAAAATAACCAGCCGGTATAACCATGAATCAGTAGTAAAACGGCGAAGGTTGAAAAGCATTAAAAATAACATCGCGATAAGGCCGGTACAAAAATAAATCAACGTACTTTTTGCGAGGAAACGGTCCCTGAGCGGGTCCTGCAGGCTAAGCAAAGTGATCAAAGAAAAGCCGGTTAGCAGCATTAATAATGGCAATATGAGTTGGTCCGCTTCCGGAAAACGTACTGTTAATAAAAGATGTAGCAACCAAAATGCACCGGGTAATACAAGCGCTATGATCCAAAACCATTTAACCGCTTCCTGCGGAGCCCTTACGATAAATGATTTTTCTTTTTTGAAATTATTAAAATCCTGTGTTGAAAATAATTTGATGGTATGCGGTGATTGGTTAAAAGAAACGGTAAAATCATTCGTCAGTTTCTCCACCCCTTTTGACCGGCCAAACTGGTAGCCTGGCTGTAGCGGAAGTACTTCAAAAGCCTGTTCGCCGGGGAGGCCCTCAAATGAAAAAACGCCTTGTGCATTTGTACGTGCGTAAGCCACCAATGATTCCAACTGAAGGTTATTGGCTGAATCTTTCACGAAAACTTTTCGTACGCCATTTTTAAAATCAATTATTTTATTTTCCGGTTCCACTATATCGGCGATATTGATACTGTCGTGTGGAATGACCATTTGTAACCGCACTAATACTTCAGTAACAGGCCGCTCATTATTTTTAATAGCCCCGGAGATTTTATACCGCCCCATGCCCAATCTATTTACAGCAGCCAGTTTCATTGGATTGGTCCGCTCCTGTTCAAATAGTGTAGTATCGTTTTCAGAAAATCCCAATAACGCCCTGGAGACCCTCACTCTTTTCTTAAATGACTCCCCGCCCCTGGTGAATGCTTCATCCGCACCAATATAATATTTGCTTTTATTCAGTTCCCCTATGTTATCAGTAAGGCCCGGATGCAAGGTATATTCCTTTTCTATAACCGAACTTATCAGTTCCATATCCCGGTTATCCTTAAAATAAAAACCCCTGGTGAGCAATGTTTTAATCCGCTCTCCCGGCTTATTGTCATTGATGTTCATCATGGTGCCTTCCGCAATACGCCGGGGCACTTCCAAAAAATCCTTTTTAAGCACGCTGAATAACTGGTAAAAAAGCAAACTAAAAACTACCGATATGATCAATAAAAAAACCCTTTCAATATTTCGGTTAAATTTTCTTTTTGTTATTGGAGGCATATATTTGGTTTCGGGTTTGTTTATGGTTTATGTTTTAATGTTAGGGTTAATGGAATCAATACTTTTTACCTCTTTTGACATTTTCTTTGTTCATGGTTTCCGTTTCCCGTTTTTTATTATACATCCTGCCTTCAGAACTTCTTGCCCCGAAGCGCTATACTGCACAAGGGATAAAAACGTGAGGAAAAAATTTTTGTCCGGGCAGTGAAGCTATGTGGATTCCCGAAAAATCGGGATTTCGAAATACAGGATTTTTTGTCCAGGCTATATTTACTTGCTCAACATCCTTGCATCGCCCTCTTGTACCGCATACCTATGGGCAACTTTAATTACGTTTTAAATTAATTCGGGAGCGTATTTTATTTGGTTATCGTGCAAAATAAATATCACTAATTTATCCCTTGCGCAGTATAAATAAGCCGCCCCAAGCCCTGAATTGATTATAACTACAAACCCTTAAAAAGCTGCTTTATGAACTACCCTACAAGAGCGCCCAAATAAGAAACCGCGGCTGATGTTTCGCTCATTACAACGCAGGTAAAGATCCACAATGATATGCGGTACAAGAGGGCGATGCAACGATGATCCACATAGCTTCTTAGCCCGGACAAAAAGTATGGTTGTATAAAAGTAATGCACCACTGAAACCTAATCAGGATCCAAAGCCAGTTTCAAAAAACTTAAAAAACACGAATCTTTCG
>JANOTW010000731.1:0-11932 GCA_031416575.1 Ferruginibacter sp. | reverse complement strand
TTTAAAAAAATTATTCTTTATTAAAAATGAGGGCGGCATTACAACCGCCAAAACCGGAGGCGGTTTTCAGGCAGTTTTTTAATGAAGCGGTTTGTAAAGAGCCGGATACATTCAATGGTTTAGAAACGCCCGGGTGACTGAAACCCATACTGGGCAAAATAAGGTTTTGCTTTAATGATTGTATGGACACTACTGATTCTATTATGCCGGCCGCTCCTAATGTATGGCCATAATAACCTTTCAAACTATTGACGGGAACCGATAGCAGCTTAGCCATTGAAATGGCCAGCGCTTCCATCTCATCGTTATAAACAGTAGCGGTACCATGCGCTGAAATAAGATCAATATCATTCTCAGTAACCTTTGCATCCTCCATCGCTTTCATAATCGCCTGGCAAAGTTCTTCGCCGGTACGGGACGGGCCTGAGATATGATTCGCATCATTGCTTACGGAACCCCCGGTGATCTTTATTCCCTGCGAATAATTTTTATTGGAGGAAAGAATAACCGTACCGGCTCCTTCGCCCAAATTGATTCCGTCACGGGCTGCATCAAATGGCTTGCATGGCCCGGGGCTGATAGCCTGGAATGACTGGAAACCTGAGAGTACGAATTTGGAGATCACATCAGCGCCCACCACTACGGCATGGTCATATTGGCCGGATTGTATTAGGCGCCTGCCAATTAGAATGGCCAGCAATCCTGAAATACAGGCATTGGATACTACCAGCGGCTTATTGGCGCAATGGAAATATTCAGCCACCAAATCTGCCGAAGTATGCAGGGCTACCCGCTTTTTTAATTGGGGGGTAATAGTTGCATTTTCAATCAAACTGATATTTCCTTTGGTAGATGAAATGATGAGTATGGTTCTTTTATCTTTTATGTCAACTTCGGTATTTTCCAACGCATTGCTAACGGATGCAATCAGCAATTGCTCAAATTTAGTGTAGGATGAATAGTCAGTAACAGTGGCCGGTGAGGGCACCAGCCACAAATGTTGATTGTTGGTTTCATTTAGCAGCGATGCATAAAACGGATCATCCGCAAGTGCGGGGCTATGCTGTTGTTTAATACCAGATAATCCTTTTTTAAGAGAAGTGAAATTTTCTTCCGTAGTTACACCAAGTGGTGAAATAATATTATCTGCAACAATAAAAACGTCTTTCATAATCTTTAAATTAAATAAACGCCTGTTGTTGTTTCCACTGTTCAAAAAACGGGGGGTTGTTTAATTGCAGCACTGATCCTTCCTTATCTAAAAATACCTGTACTGAAGAACCTGCCGCCACCAGCTCGCCTGTTGCGGCATTGTACAGCCGGTATTTGAATTTTATCTTGGCCGCATCGCAGGGAATATAGGTTGTTTCTACAATTACACTGTCACCAAAACGCAATGATTTTTTATAATCGCATTGCACACTCACAACCGGTGTTACGAACCCTTGCCTGTAAACATCCAGGTAGCCCAACCCATGATCCTTTCCAAAAGATTCCCGTCCATCTTCAAAATAGCGTATATAATGCCCATGCCAAACTATACCCAATGGATCCGCTTCATTAAAACGTACCAAAACCTCAATCCTGTTGCTCAATTCTTTTTTCATAAGATTCATTATTATGTCTGATGTCTGATTTTTGGATGCCTGGTTCCTTTTGTATCCGCAGCTCCTCCTTAAATTGTAATAATTTACTACGCTTTTAACCTCCGTCTATAAAGCTCCTTTATGCACAGTAGTACAAGTGAGTGACACAACGATGCTTAATCAGGGTTCAATTGCCGGGACAAAAAAATACATCCATATCCGGAACTTATCAAGCATACTAAATCTTACATTGGCATCAGAAAATAACGAGTTGAAAAAAATAAGGCATCCAAACATCAGCCATCAGCCATTAAGGTTTACCCTCCGTATTTTGCTTTCCATTCTTTGTATTTTTTATCTTCGATATCTTTTATCACATCCTTTAAAGGGTTTGCCCAATAGTTGCGGAATCCAAATCCCATTGCGGTTTTGCCTTCCATACGTTCTGTCATCAACACTTTTTTAGCCGCCATATCTATAAGGGTTACCCAAATGGAGGCCCCTTTCTTTGCTTTGCTCATTCCTTCCACCACGAATAACAGCCCCACCCCTTTTTTACCAACGAAGTCGAAGCCCTTAACCAGTTTGCTGATATCTTCTTCTTTTAAACGGCTGTAATCGGCTGAATTGGTTGCTTTAATTTCTTCCGTATTTATTTTTGCATTCCTTTTTGCTACCGGGCCCAGGTCGTGTTCAATATTGCTTTTGTGAAAAGCGCCTGCCAGGTCATACTTTTTGGGTTCGTTTACAATTAAATCATTGATACCCGGATAATGCCGGTCACGTATATCCGAGGCGATTTCAGGAGCATCAATCAGGCGTGCCATTGTAAAGTCAACACCAAGATAAAAAACGGGGGTTTCAGATGAATTAAATACATCTTTCAAACTTTGGGCGGCAACCGGATGCGTGGTTCCGATAAAAAATAAAAACGCAATAAGGCATTTTAATTTGTTGACACGTTTCATGATAGAATTTATTTTGATTGAGAAATAAAGATTTTCATTTCGCATTCTGCAAGTAATATCTCTTTGCAGATGACCCTTCCTTTAATGAGTGTTACATCAAATATTTGATTTTTCACCATAATTTCAGTTACCAGTTCATCATTTACAAATGGCAGGGAATGTATCACCAGATTTTTTATAGCCCCTATATACCCAAGCTGCACCGGTTTATTTTCAAGCCCCGCTACGTATCCCGCCCTTGCCGCGGCTGTCTGCGCTATATTTTCCACTAAACCCGCCTCACAAAACCTTTCGTTTTCAACAAAAATATTATCAGCTTTTATCTTAAATCCGGTTTTGGTAACTTTTTCATCATACCAGGTCAATTGATCTATCATTACAAAGGGCGGCCTTTGAGGTATTAATGATGTTATGTTATTCGTTAAGCTGATCATTTATTGATAAGTTTCAAATTTTCGTTCAAGGGTTTTTTACCTTCGAAGGATTGGTAGCCTTCGCAAGGGTTGCCAACCTTTTAAAGGTTGGCAACCCTATTGCAAACCGGTAGAGTTTTTAGCATGGTGGCAACCCATAGTCATTCTATGGCTACACTTTACTTATTGTTCCCAAAAATCATAATAATTGAACCATTGCTCCGGGTATCGCTTCACTTTATTATCCATTTCTTTCGCAAAATCATTTAGTATTTCCTGCATGGCAATTTCTTTTGCCAGATTGCCGTATTCCTTTAATTCGCTTGCAAAAAAATGATAGTGCAAATTACTTTCCTTTACTGCGAATACAAATGAAACAGGCACTTTAAATTTTGCGGCCAATATAAAGGGGCCCATTGGGAACCGGGCTTTATCACCACACAACTCACCGGTGAGTGTTTTGTTGCCTTCTATGAACCTGTCGGCATGCATGCACACCAATTCATTATTTTTAAAAGCATCATTTATCGCGTAAATATGTGAAAGGTCATTTTTAATTACAATCACATTTACGGTGCGCTTACCGGTTACGGAATCCAGGTATTCTTTTATTTTTTGATATTCCCCATCAAATATTACAATGTTGATCCTTGTTTCCAGCCGTTTTAATAAATGCCCGGCAATATCCCAGTTACCGATATGCGCACTTAAAAGTATCCCGCCCCTCTGCAAACCCGCTATTTTTCTGAGGTTATCTTCTCCGTCAAAATTGAAGGTGAAATTATTTTTTATTCCTGACATAACCACTACTTTATCAATGAGGCCTTGGCCTAAATGAAAATAGTTTTTATACAGATATATAATTGATTTTAAAGTACTAAACCCAATTCTGCGATGATAGAAGCAGAATAAATGCCTGGAAGATTTATAAGAAAATAAAAAAAAATATACAACGACAAATCTTAACAGAAAATAAGCAGGTAACACACCAAAATTTTTTAATACCCATACAAAAATGCGGTAACCTGATTTATTTCCTCTTGATTTGCCTTGCCACAATGACATTAAACGAGTTCTTTTGAATTGACACGTGAAATCACATAATTACAAAAATCCTGGTAGGTAATGATTCCCACAAAGTCTTCTGGTTTTACTTTAAATTTAAAATTACTTTCAATTACAACCACCAGGTCAATGTAATCAAGACTGTCCAATCCCAGCGTTAATTTTAAATTCGCTTCAGGCATGATCTTTTCTTCTTCCACCTCAAATTCTTCCATCATGAAATGACGGATTTTCTCAATAATTTCAATGTTGTTCATAAGCGATAATTTAGGATGGTTTTTTAATAATAAGCGAAGAGTTAGTTCCTCCAAAACCAAAGGAGTTTGACAAAAATACAATTATATCTTTTTCAATAGTAGTTTTTGCGATATTCAATTTAGCGGATTCTTCATCAGGATTTGTGAAGTTTATATTGGGGGCCACAAACCCGTTTTGCATCATCAGCATGGAATAGACCACCTCGCTTGCCCCTGCCATCCAGCACTCATGGCCGGTCATTGATTTGGTGGAACTTACCAATGGTTTACTATTGCCAAACACTTCATGTATCGCCCTTGCTTCGCTTAAATCACCAGCCGGGGTAGATGTTGCGTGCGCATTGATATAGTCAATTTGCGATGCTGGCATGCCTGCGTCTTTTAAAGCCATCTGTAGTGACCGTACCGGGCCATCTACGGTTGGGTTGGAGATATGGCCCCCATTGGATGAAAAGCCATAACCAACAATTTCACCTAATATGGTTGCGCCTCTTTTTAATGCGGATTCGAGGCTCTCAAGGATAACTGTAGCTCCTCCTCCACTTGGAACAAGGCCGTCCCGGTCCCTGTCAAATGGGCGGGAGGCTTTTTCGGGTGCTGATTCCAGGACGGAAAAGGCCGACAGCGCATCAAAAGAACCCATTGAATATTTGTTGATCTCCTGGGCGCCACCACACATAATACATTCCTGTAAACCTGATTTTATTAAATGATAACCTAAGCCGATAGAATGCGAACCGCTTGCGCAGGCAGCGCTGATGGTAAGATTGATGCCCCGCAATTTGAAGATGGTTGCAAGGTTCATGGTTACGGTAGAATTCATGGTCTGGAAAACAGATCCTGAACCCACCAGCATGGTATCTTTTTTATCCCGGATGATATCATTGGTTTCTATTACAGCTTTTGCTGAACTGTCATTACCATACAAAATGCCGATTTCATGATCATTGATATAATCCGGGCCTATCCCTGCATTTTTTAAAGCCTCCATTGCGGATACAAAAGCATATTCACCCTGTTCGGGAAGCATTATACGGGCTCTCCTGTCTAAAGATGATTTTAAGTCGGGCCTTTCCAAAAAGCCGGTTAAACCAGACCGGTAGCCGAATTCCTTGCGGTCCCGATCAAAAATGATCCCGGATCTTCCTTTATACAGGGAGTCTGTAACCTCTGTAAGGTTTTTCCCAATGCAGGAATAGATCCCCATACCCGTTATCACAACTCTATTCATATGTCTGATGTCTGATTTTGTGATGTTTGATTTTTTTCAATTTGCTACTTTAATTATTCTTGCTCAATATCTAAATATGATTGGATAATTTTAATTTATACCACAATTAAAGATACTCAATGGTATGCGGTACAAGTTGTCTGAACCACTGATTAAAACTGATTTATTTGATGAACCTGATTTGATTGTGTACATATTTTAAAAAAACATTTTAATTTATAACACAATTAAAGATCCCCAATGGTATTTAGTACAAGAGGGCGATGCAACGATGCTGCCATGAAACGCCTCTGTTCGGACAATAAAAAATACCAGTCATCTTCATCTGAAACCAGATCGAATGCTCCTTCTTAAATCAGACATCAAAAAATCATACATCAGACATAAATATCAGACATCAGACATAAAAATCAGACATTAAGAGTAGAGGCCTCCATTCACATTTATAACCTCGGCAGTAATATAACCTGCCTCCTCCGATACCAAAAACCCTACTGCGTGGGCCACTTCTTCGGGTAAGCCAAAACGTTTGGCGGGTATCATTCCTTTCAGTTCATTTTCATCCAGGCCCTCCGTCATATCTGTTTTTATAAAGCCGGGGGCTACCGCATTCACCGTTACATTTCTTTTGGCCACTTCCTGCGCCAATGCTTTGGTGGCACCAATTACGCCAGCTTTGGCCGCCGAATAATTTGTTTGGCCGGGCATTCCCTTCAGGCCGGAAAGGGAGACTACATTTACGATCCTGCCGTACCTTTTGCGCAACATACCGCTTAATACAAGCCGGGTTACATAAAAAAACCCATCCAGGCTTGTGCGTACAACCGACTCCCACTGTTCATCCTTCATCCACATCATAAGGCCATCGTCTTTAATGCCTGCATTGTTTACCAATACTTCAATGTACTTGTCCGTATTTTTTTCAATCCATCCTCCCAGTAATTCCTGTATTTGCTCCTTGCTGCTCACATCAAATTGTAGTATCTCCCCATCGCCGCCATTTTGTTTTAATTGCTGCAGGGTAATATTGGCTTCGGTTTCATTGCTTTTATAATTTACAATGGTGTAATACCCCATGGCGGCCATTTTATAACACACCGCCCTGCCAATGCCCCTGCTCCCTCCTGTAACTAATGCACATTTCAACATATTATTGCCCTTGTATAATTTAAAGATTTTGTTGCCGGGTTATTTCACAAGGCTACCGTTGGATGCGGCAATTACGCCACCGCTAAAGGAAATTACCGGATCAGATTTTTCGAAATAGGTTTTCACCCTTTCCAGGTCTTTGTATTTGGGTTGGTCTTCTATGAATTTAGGGAATATTTTCCGGATACTATGATATACCTTTTGGGTGTTGGGCGACAACCTTGCAACACAATCCAGGTAATCAATGGCCTGCAGCACCGTCATCATTTGTATGGCGAGCACTTCAAATGAATTATCAATTACCTTTTTTGCCATCAAAGCCGCATTACAACCCATGCTCACAATATCCTGGTTATCGTTATTGTTGGGGATGCTGTGTACATACATGGGAAAGGAAAGTGTTTGGTTTTCCGCAACTGTTGAAGTAGCGGTAAACTGCATGCCCTGCATACCGAAGTTGAACCCCAGCACACCCAGGTTTACAAAAGGCGGAAATTTATGGTTCAGCTTTTCATTTAAAAGATAATTGAGCTGCCTTTCGGAAAGCATGGATAATTTAGTGATGGCGATCTTCAATTTATCCATTTCCAATGACACATAATCCCCGTGAAAATTGCCCCCATGAAAAATATTTTCATTTTTATGATCTATCACCGGGTTATCATTAACGGAATTTAATTCATCCACCACCACTTTTTCGGCCTGGGCGATGGTATCAAATATGGGGCCCAGTACCTGCGTAACGCAACGCAGCGAATAATACTCCTGCACTTTATCCTGAAAAACTTCCTGGTCAAGATTGTCGGGGTTGTACAAATGTTCCGAGCGGTCACGGATCATTTTACTATCTTTTAAAATATCACGAAGCATTGCAGCAATCTCATTCTGACCGGTATGCTTTTTCACAATATTTAATTCGTAGGAATAATGATCATCAAAAGCTTCCACAATTTCATTGATCATTGCAGATAGCATAACCGACCATTCCAATAATTTACGGGCCTGGATTATATTCACCATTCCAATCCCGGTCATGGCGGATGTACCATTCAAAATTGCCAAACCTTCCCTGATATGAATGGAAAGCGGTTTTATGCCCAATTTATTATAGATTTCCATTGTGGGATGAGTAGCCCCTTCATACATTACTTCCCCTTCGCCAATCAATACCAGGGCAAGATGCGCCAGTTGAACAAGATCGCCGCTGGCACCCACGCCGCCATGCTCATAAATACAGGGGGAAACATTTTTATTGATCAGTTCCTTAAGCAGTTCCACAACATCCGTATGCACGCCCGAGTAGGCCTGCATTAAACTGTTCAGCCGGGCAATCATCACCGCCTTTACCAGCACGGGCCCCATCAGGCTGCCACCGCCACTGCTATGGCTACGGATCAGGTTATATTGAAGCTGCAACAGGTTTTCCTCGCTTACTTTGTATTGCGCCATCGGGCCAAAACCGGTATTGATGCCATAGATCAGCTTATTGGAAGAAAATTTTTGCAAAAAACGATAATTCACACCAACTTTTTCAACCGCGGCGGTATCCAAAGCAACCCCTTTTCCTTTAAATAAAATTTCGGAAAAATCATTTAAGGTCAGGGCGTTATCTCCTACATTTATCATGGGTCAATTTTATTTTACAGGTCAAATTATTTATTGCAAAGGAACTAAATTAGAATAAAGATGTCAGATTTTAATTTTTTGTGCAAGGCTATCGGGAACATATAAGGATATTGGCATTTGAAGGTACCCGGTGCCGGGTAGGTTATATATCATAGTCAGGCTACAATTACACACCAGCCAATCTTCGCCGGGCATTGCTATTGATATTAAATTACCTCTTTTATTAGTTGCTGCTACATTGTTGTCCGGGCTTAAGTATTTCAATTAAACATCCTTGCGTCGCACTCGTGTACCGCATACCTATGGGGATCTTTAATTGTGTTTTGTTATTGGCGTTTGTATGCAGGCACGCGCCTGCTATTTATGTTGCAGGTAAACATAAATTTGCAAAGAATTGCTGTTGGCTTATTTTAAGGGTGCATCCCAAATTGTCGCTACAGTTATCAGGTACGTGGCAGCGACAATTTGGGGTGCACCCTATTTTAATGCTTTTGTCATTTGTTGATAATTTTATATAGTTTTATTCTTATTAATCAAAAAACTACCAAAATGAAATCACTCATCAACGGTATGGCAATTCTAATACTGCTATGCTTTTCAATGGCCATCCAGGCCCAAAAGCTTAAACTACAGGAAGGCGACCTGGCAGCCTTAAAGGATCAAACTTCCATCAACTTTGAATTTACCTACGATAAAATGTCGGTTGGGAAATTTGATAACGAGAAAGATTACCTCGAAAAGAAAACAGCCGAATACAACAAGAAAGAAGCAGGCCGCGGCGACAATTGGTCCAAAAGCTGGGTTGCTGACAGGCAATCACGCTTTGAACCAAAGTTTATAGAATTGTTTACGAAGGCAAGCAACATGACGGAAAGCAAGACTGCCAAATACACCATCATCTTTAAAACCAAATCCACCGAGCCTGGTTACAATATCTACATCTCCCGTAAAAATGCGCAAATAGATGCCGATGCGGTAATAGTAGAAACCGCCAACAAAAGCAAGGTGATAGCGCTGATTTCCGTGGACAATGCGCTGGGCCGTACTTTCGGCGGCTACGATTATGACACCGGAGAAAGAATTTCCGAGGCTTATGCCGATGCAGGGAAGGCTTTGGGGAAGTTTATTAAGTAGGGGTAGAGATAATTGATAATTGATTTATGAGAAGGCTACCTAAATGGTTAGCCTTTTTGAATTTTTACAATTACAAGTACCATGTTATTAATGTTACATAAATATTCTTTGAATTATAATTATAAACCTCTCAAACAGAAAGTTGACAGAAAAGGTTGAGAATAAAAAAATGCTAAAAATTATAGTTAACTTGTCAAAACTAGTTAAATTTGGATCGTAATGGAAAATAAAATAGGAATATTCTCATTTTTTGCCGGCGCTGGCTTTTTAGACTTGGGTTTTGAAACAACCGGTCAATTTGAAACTTTGTTTGTAAACGAGTATCACAAAGCTTTTGCTGATATTTATGTAGGGGCTAGAAAAAAACTTGGAATTGAAATTCCACGTTTTGGTTATCAAGTTGCAGATATTACTGAAAATCTAACAAATTTAAATTCTTTGTGGTTACAACAAAATTTGAAGGAGGCAAGAAAAAAAAATGATATTATTGGTTTCATAGGAGGCCCTCCATGTCCCGATTTTTCTGTTGCGGGAAAAAATAGGGGGCAAAATGGCGAGAATGGAAAACTGTCGGGGACTTATATAGAATTAATTTGTCGCAATAAACCTGATTTCTTTTTGTTTGAGAATGTCAAAGGTCTTTACAGGACTGTGAAACATAGGGAATTTTTTGAAAAGATGAAAACTAAATTAATTAATTCAGGATACTATATTACGGAAAAACTTATTAATGCAATAGAATTTGGTGCACCACAAGACAGGGACAGAATCATTTTAATAGGATTTCAACGAAAGGTTTTAGGTGATTTTGGTTTTAAATTAAATGGGTCGCCAATCATAAGAAACTTTAATTGGGAAACTAATACTATATATAAAGCAGCTGATGTTTTTTCTATGAATTGGCCTGGCTTGGAAAAATTTAAGGAATATTCAAGCAAGCCAAAACCGGAAGGGTTTCCTGCTGAACTAACCGTTGAATATTGGTTTAAAAAAAATAATGTTGAGAAACATCCCAATGCTGAAAATTATTTTATTCCACGTGCTGGTTTAGAAAAGTTTAAAATAATTGACGAGGGCGATGATTTGAAAAAGTCTTACAAACGCCTTCATCGCTGGCGTTATTCGCCAACTGCCGCATATGGTAATAATGAAGTTCACTTGCATCCATATAAAGCAAGAAGAATATCTGCGGCGGAAGCATTGGCAATTCAATCTTTACCAAAGGAATTTGTAATTCCACAAAGCACCACACTTACCGATATGTTTAAAACAATAGGAAATGGTGTTCCATATATGGCTGCTTATGGACTTGCAAAGACCATAGTAGATTTTATATACAACAACCCTATTAAAGATTTAAAAGTAGCACATGGAGAAGTTAACCGCAGTTAATATAGTGTCTTTCATTCATCAACTTAATGTTAATGCTACTTTCAATTATATTAATCCCAAAACAAAAGGCCTAATTAAAATTATAAGTATTGATGGTGCTGATGGCCCAATTAGAATTAAAAGATGGAATCCTTCTAAAGGGGAAACATCTAAAAGCAAAAAGATTGAATCAATTTCCACAGAATTAATTTGGAGAATAGCTAATTCATTCACGGTTGACCAGCCGATTAATTTTGATAGAATTCTTGGTGGTAGTTACAATACTCGTAGTGTATTAGAAGCGTTATTGGCTCACACACCACAATTTTATTTTTGTTATCCTGGAAGGATCGAAGATACAGGAGGAAGAACAAAAGTAAAAAAAGGACATAAACATTTAATTTGGCTGCCTGATAAACCTCATAAAAATGGAACATTTGAAGAAATAGAAACACAAAAAATAGTTTCTGAAGTACCTTCACTGGATGTTGTTTATGACTCTTTAATTCTTCCTAAATATGATAATGATAATAAATTAGATTTAGAAATAAAAAGAAGGCATTCTCAAATTCAGGTTGCTTTGTATTTTATTGGTCATCAATTAAACTTTAGTACTTGGATTGCTCAGGGAGATAAGGGTATTATTTATCAAGATAAAAAAATAGGTGAATTCGAGGGAGTTATTTATTCTCTAAACGAAATTGCTCAATTGAAAAATTTTAATGGGGCGGTAAAAGCTGCTCTACATATTGATTGTATTTGGTTTAAGAATGGAAAGTTAATGCCTGCTGTAATGGAGGTTGAACATTCAACTGGAGTAAATTCAGGCTTATCAAGAATGAAAGATTTATATGAATGTATTCCTGGTCATAAAACAAGATATGTTATTGTTGCCTCCGATGAAGACCGTGGGGATGTATTAAAAAAAGCAAGCAAGGAACAATTTAAGGTTTTGGACGTTAGGTTTTTTTCCTATTCAGCGGTCGAAGAGTTATATTCAATATGCAAAAGAAGAAAACTTAAAGGTGTTACTGAAGAGTTTCTAGATTGTTTTATGGAGCCAGTATTAATTAGTTAATTTTAGTTGTCAGTTTTTCAAACATCCCATTTGATCATTATACTTTTTGTTAAG
>JANOTW010000730.1:0-7667 GCA_031416575.1 Ferruginibacter sp. | reverse complement strand
GGTAAATTGAAATTGTGATGACCACAACCCCGAATGGGGTTGAATTTTAATATACCAGGAAATTCAACCCCATTCGGGGTTGTGCCTGATTTTGTCGTTCATTTCCCCGGGTTTCACCCGGGGCTATTCACATTTAACCCCCGTTGGGGTTTTTCCAGAAAATAATATAAAGCGATGATTTTGATTTGAAGTCAGGCCGGGAGTTCTGAATTTATGAATGGGTTAACATAACGCAATTAAAGATCCCCAATGGTATTCAGTACAAGAGGGCGATGCAACGATGCTCCACATAGCTTCTTAGCCCGGACAAAAAAAAATGGTTGTATAGAAGGGTCCCGATACGCTTCGCTATCGGGATAGACTGGCCTTTCACAATACTGTGAGGGCAAGTGCAACAATGATCCGCATTGCTTCACTGCCTGGACAAAAATTTTTCCTCACGTTTTTATCCCTTGTGCAATATAAATTGATATGCTAAATCCTGACTCATAATCCTTCAATTACGCTCAGGGCAAATCCACACAAAATAACGAAACACCAATATTATTAAATGAATACTTCAAAATAGGTTTTAAATTGAGTTGTAAAAAATCACCTTATGCTTTTTAAATTTAAAATAATAATTTTTACAATGGTAATGGCGGGTAACCTTCCCTGTTTGATGGGGCAAACTATTCAACTGCTTGCTTCCGGCGCCAAAACATCCATCCGTGGTTTAAGCGTAGTTGATGACCGGATCATTTGGGTGAGCGGCAGCAACGGTACCATCGGCAGATCTGTTGATAGCGGCAATACATTTAAATGGATGACGGTAAAAGGATTTGAGAAAACAGACTTCAGGGATATCGAAGCATTTGATGAAACCTCGGCAGTGATAATGGGTGTTGCGGAGCCAGCCTATATCTTAAGAACTTCCGATGGTGGTGAAACCTGGAAAGTAGTATTTGAAAATAAAACAAAGGGTATGTTTTTGGATGCCATGGAATTCTGGAACGGGCATAGCGGCATTGTGGTCGGTGATCCCATTGATGGTAAATTTTTTATCGGCCGTACTTTTGATGGAGGAATGAGCTGGAGAAATATTCCCCCACAAAACTACCCTGTGGCCGATAGTGGCGAAGCCTGCTTTGCAAGCAGCGGTACCAATATTAGAAAGCTCAATAAAAAGGAAGCCTTGTTTATAAGCGGCGGGTTAAAAAGCAACCTTTTTATCCGTGGTAAAAAAACCTCACTGCCGCTCATCATAACCGGTAAAGAAACAACCGGGGCCAATTCAATAGCGGTGAAAAACACCAAAACATTCATAGTGGTGGGCGGCGATTTTAATGCAAAGGATTCCACCACAAAAAATTGCATAATAACTTTTGATGGGGGCAAAACATGGATAACACCTGAAGTGCCACCTCACGGTTACCGCAGTTGTGTTGAATTCCTTGAAAAGAAAAATTGGATCAGTTGCGGATTAAATGGCGTTGATTACAGTAAGGACAACGGAAAGAACTGGACATGGATCAGCAAAGAAAGTTTTCATGTATGCCGCAAGGCGAAGAAAGGCAACGCTGTTTTTTTTGCAGGCGGTGGCGGCAGGATAGGAAAGCTAAGTACGCCCTCAACCCCGCTGCATAGCGGGGAGTTATAGAAAGAATACTATTTTTAGCATTAGTTAAATTGTTGATAGTGTTTTCCCCCATCACCGCTGGCTAGCGGGGAGCCACAGAGCGTATTATTTTTTAGAATTTGAAATTTAGTTATTGCCAATGACCGAAGCCCGGCACTTTTACAATCAATTTATTTAATGGAAGAATTTTTCTTTCGAACAGGTTTTTTGATCCGAAACTCTTTGGCATGATTTTGGAAAATGCTTTGATATTAACATTCCCTTTTGGTTTGAAAGACACCTTTATTTGTTAACATATTAACATTCCACATAAATTTCCGATTTTCGATTATTATTTTTATAAAAAAAAACATTATGGCATTTGAAAATTTCCCATCGGCTGAAACCCGGCAGCCGGATCCCCCCCAGCCTAAAAAATCAGACTTGCGTACTTTTTTATCCATTGGCCTTGTAGTAGCATTACTCGGAACCTGGGGCTATATAATTTGGGATAAAAGTAAAACCAGGGAAACCATTCAACAAAAAGAAACCCAGTTTGCTGCTGTAATTACAGAGAAAGATACGCTGCAAAGTTTACTGGATGAAGCGACGATGCGGTACGATCTTTTAAAAACCACCAACGCAAAAAAAGATAGTACTATCACAACCAAAGACAGGGATATCTCTGAAAAGAGAGCAAGGATACAAAGTTTGCTGTCAAAAACAAATGCAACCCAGGCTGAACTTTCGGAAGCTAAGCGCCTGATCGCTTCTCTTAATTCGGATATCCAGAACTACAAGGAACAAATTGAATCGCTGAAAGGCCAAAACGTGCAACTGACACAGGAAAAGGAAGCGGTGACACAGGAAAAAATTAAAGTGGAGCAAAACCTTGATTCTGCCAAAAACGTTATCAAAGAAAAAGAAGATTTGATTGATGTAGGATCTACCTTGCATGCAGCCAACTTTAATATTACCGGTGTACAGGAAAAAAAGAGCGGTAAGGAAAAACAAACTACTACGGCGAAAAAAGTTGATAAACTTCGTATAACTTTTGATCTGGATGAAAACCGTATTGCATCTTCAGGACCTAAAGAGCTTTATATATCAATCACAGCCCCCGATGGAACCCCTGTAGCAGTGGAAGCGCTTGGTTCAGGCAAGTTTAGTACCAGGGACGGGCTGGAAAAATTCTTTACCCATAAAGTGGAAATAAACTATACACAGGGCCAGAAACAAACGGTGAGTTTTGACTGGAAACAAAATACAAATTTTGCTACCGGCAATTACAAAATAGAAGTATTTCACAACGGGTTTAAAATTGGCGAAGGAGTAGGCACCTTTAAGAAAGGTGGATTATTCGGGTAAAGTAAAAGTAAAAGTCCAGCCCCCCTGCCCCCAAAGGGGGGTTCTGATGCATTAAACCCGTATAGTATTTACCATTAGTTACCTAACCATTATCAGCTTGTTCGAAGACCTTCCCTTTGGGGCCTTGGGCGAAATAGGGTGTTCGAAAAACTCCCCTTTTGTAACTCCCCGGATTTTACGGGAAACGTCCGGGGTTTACAGAATCGCACGGATACTTGCCCGGCCAATATGAACCGTCCTTGCATTACCAGGCTTTCGTCCATCATATTGAATGGTCATTTCAATATTTCCTGCCAGCCGTTTAGTATATTCCAGCATCCATAAATAATTATTGCCCGGCAACAGCCCGTCCAGCATGATATAACCTACGGTGGAGTTGGGCGAACCGCCGGCGGCATAATTAAATTTGATCGCATTATAGGAAAACCTGGCGTTAACGGTACTGCTGGAAAGTACATTGTATTTGATCTCCGTGCTAATGGTATTGTTAACGGATTTTTCAAGATAACCGATTGTGTTTATTTTCTCGTTGAAATTATATGCTACGGTAATCCTGATATTGGTTCCATTAATATAACTCAGGGAGGGTTCGGCTACCTTTTGCTGAACCAGGTAATTCCTGTTATCAAATTTGGGCGTTCCCAATTCATTGATCACGGAACGCAGCGTAAGATTGGTAGTAAACCTCCTGTTTAAATTCCACCTTGCCCTAAATGTGAGGTTACGCAGTTTTCTGCTTTCCACCCCATAAGTCAACAACGATTTCCCATTGGTTAGCCCATGTGTAATATCCATTCCCCATTTGGTACTTGTCCGGTTGAAAAAAAATGTATTGGTTAAAAATGAATTTAAGGTAAGAAGCGTTGTATCTATCAGTTTTTGGGTAAAAGGGTTAAACTGGAAATTCCCTGTCGCCAGGTCTTTCTTTAGAATCTGTAATGAGGAAGATGTACTTGCCCGGCCAATCAATTTCGGGAAACCTTTCGCAGTGGAAATATTGATCACCGCCCTGGGATTGAGATCAATGCTGTAATTGAACTGTACATAATTGGCTTTTACAAACTGATTAGTAGGTGTATTAACGCGTATGTATTTTCTTTGGTCAGGAAAAAGCGCAATCTCAAATTCATTCAATTCCTTAACTCCATTGCTGTCGTAATCGTTCCATGTATATTCTCCCTGGCCAGCCGGTACCTCTACAAAAGTAAATTCCCTCTTCTGCTCCTGGCCCGCTCCCACTTCGTATAATACATTACCAGTTAAAAGCCCCTTCCATTCGTTTACAAAATACTCCGCCCTGCCCAGCAGGCTTTCATCAGCTTTTTGTTTGCTTACCTGTGCATTAAATACCTGTAGCTTACGATAGGTTACGTTCAGCTTTAGCTGATGGTTTTCTTTCTTTAACAACTCCGTAAAAAAACTGTAATTATCGCTTCTGTCCGCTTTTATCAGGTTTTTACCCACAGGATATTGATCGTTCCTGGTGAAATAACTGACTCCCCATTTATTCAATTTCGATTCATCCGATTTAATGTAGGCCTGCCATACATTAAAAGCAAAGCTAAAAGGAGCCAATGTATCGGCTACTTTATCATGTTGCTTATTATGTTCACCCGTATAATTTACCCCTACCTGCATATTTTTCAATTTGGGCAGCAGCTTACTAACATCAATGGTTGGCCGCAGGTAAGTCCCGTTTTGCAATGGTGTATTATTGGTGGCGATACTAATCATGTTGGTGATCTTAAATCCTTTTACCAGGGCATAAAAATCCAACTGGTGACGAAAGCCGTTGTACTGATCGCTCCTGTTATAATTGAACACTTCATATTTTAACCTGTTACCCGCTTTATCATTCAGCTTAAACCCAAGATTGGCCAAATGTTCATCCGCAGGGCCGATATCGAAGGGCAGGCTCCAGTCCCTGTTGAATTCTATATTTCTTAACCGCTCCAATGGCCTGAAACGGCTTTGCACATATTCGTATCCGGCAGTAGTTTGCAACTGCAATGGTTTTTTAAAAAGCCGGATGGCTTTACCTTCTTTTATAAACTGAAGTTTTGCGGCTACTGCATTATCATTGGATTTGCCTTTAGCCGAAAAAAGGTTCACATCATATTTACCGGCCGCAAACTCCGCCTTTATCCTTGTCTTTTCATTCAGGGAGTATTCGGCGCCTACGGTTACTATCTGTTGCTTCTTTGGTGTTACCAATAAAATAACCGGTTGCCAGTCTCCCTGCCTGTTATTGCTGCCATCCGGCTGCACCCATTTAAAAACCTTGCCATTGGTAGCATTAAACAGTTGTACATAATTTCCTCTCCCCTGCCCCAGGTAAGTGAAGGCTACATTATACAAAGTATCCGATGGATTAACCGAGTAAACAAAAATGGAATCCCGCTGGCTGGTATTAAAAAAAACAGCCGATTTTTTATATAGTATTTTTCCAATTGCAAAAGTATCCCTTGTGGCCTCCACATAAAAAGCGGTATCAATTCCGTCTCCCACATCGGCCAGAAACTGTTTTTGATTAATATCCAGCGTTTGATTGATAGCGGAGTTCTTCGCATCCTGGTTTGAAAATGCCGCGACACTGACGAGTAATTTATCATTAAAATTTATTTCATTGTTTACATAAATATTCGAGTTCAAAAAATTACGGTCCGCATATTCAAATTCTACCTGTATGCGTTTGTCTTTGGTGATCATGCGCTTAGGGGTAAACGTTAATTCAGCAGTATTATAATTGATCACATAATCCTGGTCTTCGCCCCGCTGCAGCAATTCGCCATCCATGAATATCCTTTCGGTACCTGCGAGTATGGTAAAAAACAATTCATTGTTGGCGCCCTGCAAACGGTATGGGCCCTGGTTTCCCTCCAGCGGGGTTAAAACATTCCGGTTGAATTTCCCTTTGGCTACCGATCCGCTTAGCAGTAAAGAGTTGCTGATCTTTTTACCGATCTTATTATCCGTAATAAAAGAAACGCCTTGTAAACGTTTATAAAATTTGAGGAAATAGTTTTTGCTTTGGCGAATATCAATATCACCGAAATTAATTTGCCAGCCACGCTTTTTAACCTGTAAAAAAACCCTGTCGAAATCGCGGAGGTCCTGTGTATTGCCATCGGGCTGTATCGGGATATTATTATCCGTTACGGCAGCCGTTAATTCCAGGCTGTCGCCGATAAAGCCATTCAATTGCAGATTGAGGGTAGAGTTCAATACGGCATCCTGGCTATTGCCAAAAGAAATACCCCGGCCAAAACTTCCATTGTAATTGATATCGCCAAAATCGAACAATGCGTTTTTTTGCTTGCCGCTGTTCTTGTACACAAATGGTTTTTCCAGTATAAAATTATTGCGGATGCTATCGAAGTTAAAACGGCGGGCAACCGCATTTAATTTATAAGGAAATATACGGTAGCTGAATGCTACGCTATCCAAAGCAGGCTTATTGATCCATAATAAGGTGGCGTTTACTTCATCAATATTGTACTGCGATGGAAATACATTCAATATGCTAAAAGTACCAGGTACAATGCTAAGGGTATCAATTTGTATAATACCATTTCCAACGGGAATATATTTGATGCGAAGGTTGGAAAGCGCCGACGGATTTATTTGCGCCATTGATAGTTGCACGGTACATAAAATAAAAAGCAATAAATATATACTTACCGGTTTCAAATAAGTCTTTTAAAAAAACAATGAATAAATTTTCTACCTCGTGGCCCATTGAAGATTCAGGTGCATAATTTATTTTTTTTGTACCCGGCAATAGAACCCTGATTAAACATCGTTGCGTCGCACTCGTGTACTTTAGTGCGTATGGCGGCTTTTACCATTGCGGATAAATAGTATTTATAAGATTAGGTGTTTTATTCTCAAATGCCCTGCTATATTGGTTTCCTCTTTTAACTTCGTTGCCTTTGCCTCCGTCCCGATGGCAATCGGGACGTAACTCTTGCAACGCCGCTGCTTTTGCTTCTTTCAAAAAATAAGCTTCGCATTTTTTGAATCCCGCCCTTGGCGGGACCGAACCAAAAGAGGCGGCTTATGCAGTTACTGATTTTAACCCGAACCAAAATCCATAGAGTAGAATGATATTGGTAACGGCTTTGAGAATAATTCACCTAATTCTAAGTATTTATTATTTCCATGTTCAAACTTCCCAAGTTAGCATTTATTGTGTAAGACCCCCGAAACATGGTTTTTGCTGCAAACAAAAAAGCCCCTGACATTCCTGAGGTAGCCAACCTTATGAAAGTTGGCATTATGTTTCAACAATCCGCCGCGGCGGATGTTAACCGATGATTTTAATTTGCGAAGGATCAGGAGTTCTGAAGGTGGGTAAAATTTACAGGGCATATATTTTTAAAGGGCGAACTGTTTTTTAAAGGGAGGAGTTATTTGAAGGCCCTGTTTTGCCCCCCGGCTCTCCGATGAATCGCATTGGCCCCGGGCGATCGGGGTGGACTGTCAAGTTAAAATATTCTTTTAAAACAATCAGGTAAAATGAAAACCGCAATTGGCTTAGCTCCGTAGGAGCTACCTCTTTGTAGAAAAATAATAAATACGTCAGTTGCGTGCCGTAGGTACGCCCCTTGTAATGCTTTGCAATTCTAATGGGGGTTGCTCCTACGGAGCAGAACTGCCTATGATACTAATTGCTACAAAGAGGTTGCTCCTACGGAGCAGA
>JANOTW010000729.1:0-2121 GCA_031416575.1 Ferruginibacter sp. | reverse complement strand
ATTCCGCCGCGGCGGAAGATATATTGGTAGAAAAACAGATTTAAAATTTCTAAAAGTCCGCCAGTTGGCGGACGTGATATAAAGAATTTAGGCACAGTGGGATATTTTAAAACCCTTGGAATGTTATCACGTCCGCCGCAGCGGACGAAGAAATTTAATGCGATTATGAATCCTTTGTCCGGACAATAAAAAATATAACTGTTACTCGAAATGAATGCTTTAACCACCATCAAACTCCTGCTTTTAACCCCTCCTTCGGAGGGGCAGGGGGAGGCTAATAACGCAATTAAAGTTCCCCAATGGTATTCAGTACAAGAGGGCGATGCAACGATGCTCCACATAGCTTCTTAGCCCGGACAAAAATAAAAGCAGAGCGCTTCGATAAGGCTTGAAAATAATAACCACTAACGAAATAAAATCTTTGCTGAAATTTTGCATATAATTCAAACAGCTTTTAATAATCACGATTAATAATTCTTAAAACACTAAAATATGAATTTGAATAATTTCACCATAAAAGCGCAGGAAGCCATTTCACAGGCGCAGCAGGAGGCATTTAATAATCAGAACGCTAATATTGAAACAGAGCATTTATTAAAAGCATTGCTGAGCAACGAAGATTCGCCTATTGAGTTTTTGCTAAAGAAAAATAATGTGAACGTGGCTTTTGTTGAAAGCAAAACCGATGAAAGCATTAAAAAGCTGCCAAAGGCAAAAGGCGGCGAACCTGCACAAACAGTAGGCAGGGATATGAATAGTGTGATACTACGGGCAACTTCGGCATTAAAGACTTTTGGCGATGAGTTTGTAAGTGTGGAATACCTGCTGCTGGCGATCTTGCAGGGCAATGATAACAGCGCCAAACTTTTAAAAGATGCCGGCCTTACTGATAAGGGTTTAATAGCAGCCATCAAGGATTTGCGTAAAGGGTCAACCATCTCTTCGCAAACAGAGGAAACACAATTCAATGCGCTTAATAAATATGCGAAGAATTTGAATGAGATGGCAAGAAACGGGAAGCTGGACCCGGTAATTGGAAGAGACGAGGAAATCCGCAGGACCCTGCATATTTTATCGAGGAGAAGTAAAAACAATCCAATTTTAGTTGGTGAGCCGGGCGTGGGTAAAACAGCCATAGCTGAAGGCCTGGCCATGCGTATCATGAATGGGGACGTGCCTGAAAATTTAAAATCAAAAATTATTTTCGCACTGGATATGGGGCAGTTGATAGCGGGCGCCAAATACAAAGGCGAGTTTGAAGAGCGGTTGAAATCGGTGGTAAAAGAAGTAAGCACCAGCGATGGGGAGATCATTTTGTTTATTGACGAAATACATACTTTGGTGGGCGCTGGTGGGGGCGATGGGGCAATGGATGCCGCCAACATTTTAAAACCCGCTTTGGCAAGAGGCGAGTTACGGGCTATTGGCGCAACTACTTTAAGTGAATACCAGAAATTTTTTGAAAAGGATAAAGCCCTTGAAAGGCGTTTCCAGAAAGTAATGATCAATGAGCCAAGCGTGGAGGATGCGGTTTCCATCCTGCGGGGATTAAAGGACCGTTACGAAACCTATCATCATGTGCGTATTAAAGATGAGGCGATCATTGCGGCGGTTGAGTTATCCCACCGTTATATTACCGACCGTTTTTTACCGGATAAAGCGATTGACCTGATTGATGAAAGTGCGGCCAAACTTAGGCTGGAGATGAATTCCATGCCGGAGGAATTGGATAAGCTGGAAAGGCAGATCCGCCAGTTGGAAATTGAACGGGAAGCTATTAAAAGAGAAAGCGATGAAGCGAAGTTGAGGGAATTAAATACTGAAATTTCCAATCTTTCCGTTCAGCGGGATACATTTAAGGCAAAATGGCAACAGGAGAAAGAAGTAGTAGAAAAAATTCAAAGTGCGAAGGCGGAAATAGAAAATCTAAAAGCAGCCGCTGAAAAAGCGGAACGGGAAGGTAATTATGGAAAAGTAGCCGAAATCCGTTATGGCAAAGTGCAGGAGCAGGAAAAAATCATAGAGGAGCAAACCAAATTGCTGGACGATATCAGTGAAAAACGTTTGCTGAAAGAAGAAGTGGATGCCGAGGATATTGCGGCGAACGTAGCCAAGGCTACC
>JANOTW010000728.1:0-4249 GCA_031416575.1 Ferruginibacter sp. | reverse complement strand
GAACGTCAATTTTAGGTTATTTGGTCAAAAGGAAGAGTAAAACATGGAATAAACCCGCATTACAGAAAACCACTGATATCGATTAAAAAAAAACTCCTCCCAACCTCCAACAATAACTGTTCACTTATCATAAAACTATTTGTAGGGCATCTCTAAGCCCCCTCTTTTGGAGGGGGTTGGGGGGAGGCCATATGAGATAAAATAATCCCCGTTGCAACAGCCGCATTCAGGGATTCAGCATGCCCGGTTCCCGGGATCGTAATTTTCTCATTTGCCATTTGCATAAGTTCCCCGCTTATCCCTTTCGATTCATTTCCTATCAATATTATTCCTTCTTTCAAACCCTTTAACCCATCAATATTTTTTCCGTTCAGGGCCGCCGCATAAATGGGAATGTCACTATTTTGTTTCAACCATTCAGGCAAATTTGTATAAATAACTTCTACCCTCCCAAGGCTCCCCATAGTACTTTGCACTACTTTAGGATTGTAGAGATCAGCACAGTTTTCCGAGCAAATAATTGCCGGCACGCCAAACCAGTCTGCTATGCGGATAATGGTACCCAGGTTGCCCGGGTCCTGTATGGTATCCAGCACGAGTGTGATCTTTCCTTTCACAACAACTACCCCATGTTTCATTTTTTTAAAAACGCCCAGCACCTGGTTGGGAGTACTTAAAGCGGATATTTTTCCCAGTTCAAAATCTACAACCGGCTCCAATGGCCCCTTGAAATGCTTTCTTATTCCGGGCTCATTTTCTTTCAGCCATTCTTCTTTTCCCAAAACATGTTCGCAAACTATTTTTGATGAATTTAATAACTCCATCACTACTTTACTACCTTCGGCAATAAAAGCATTTTCCACATCCCTGTATTTTTTGTGGTGTAAACTTTGGATATATTTGGTATATGTTTTGCTTAACATTGATTTCTTAATAATTTATACGTTTAGTGTGCCTGATAAAACAAAAATGTTGAATTGTCTGAAAAACTTATTTTTCTTCTCCTTAATCCTATCTTCCTGCACCATTCCACGAAAGTATCAAAAGAATAAACCCTTTGTATTTAAAAATACGATTTACGTTAATGGAGGGAATTTTACCAAAGATCAAAGAATTTCGTTAAACCAGAAATTATATGGCCAATTGGATGATAGCGCTAAAGTAACTACCAGGGACTTTGTTTTCTTACTTCATTTTATAAACTGGCCACCAGCTTACGATAGTGGTTATGCCGCTATTTCCGCAAAGAATATGAAAGGCTCCATGTTGCACCTGGGCTACTATCAGGCAAGAGATACATTTAAGGTTGACACAATACATCGAACTGTTTTGAAAATTGGCTGGCTATACCTAAAATGGGAAAAGCAGCAACGGGTATATGTAAATTATACCGTAGATGCCGGAAACCCCACACTGATAGACACAATCAGTTACCGGCTTAATAAGCCTGAGCTACAGCAACTGGCATTAGATACGAGGCCCAAATCGTACCTGGTAAAAGGAAATCCTGTTACTAAGGCTGGTATTCTGGGCGAGATTAGCCGGCTGGTGGAATTGTACAGGAACCATGGATACTATAAATTCACTTCCGACGATCTAAAGATAAGGGGCGATACTACTATAGCGGCTTTAACGAATATATCCGATGATCTGTTTGAGAACTTACAATTACTGGAGGAAGCAAATCAACAAAGAGATAAACCTACTGTTAAACTGGCCATGTTGCTTAACCCTGTTGGGGATACGGTAAGGTTAAAAAAATATTATATAGATTCCGTCATTATTTACCCCGATTTTACAGCCGCTGATATCACCAACAGCGCTCCCTATACGGAAGAATACCAGGGTGGGTATATCATCCGATATCACAAAAAATTATTTCGCAATAGTTTATTGATACGCAACATGGGTATCAATAAAGGAGAAGTGTATAGCCAGGAGAATTATGCGAAAACGATCAGTAATTTTTCCAAATCCGGCGTCTGGCAAAATACCAATATCCAGATAGATGAAATGAAGGACAGTGCCGGTAAAATTAAAATGACTGTTCAATTATTGCCTGCCAAAAAATTTGGTTTTGAAGCGAATATTGAAGCCAGTTATTCCGCCAATAGTAATACCAATAGTGCAAGCATTGCCAATGCCGGTAACCTGTTGGGATTGTCAACCAACTTTTCTTTGCAAAACAGGAATGTAGGAAAGAGTGGCACAAAAATGACCCATGCCATACGTGCAGGTGTTGAATTGAACCTGAACGCTCAGCAGGGGTCTAACCGAAGGGTAAATTCAAATGAACTGAGTTATACCAATACTATTTCTTTCCCAAGATTATTAGGGCCAATAAGATTATTTTATCCCAATAAAAAACAATTGTCGCAGCAAAAATTATTTGATGTAATACCACTCAGGTCCGGCATAGACAGTGCAGGGTACTTCTTATCGCAACAAACATTTATCAACGTGGTACCTGCCTATTCCAACCGCATCAATCTTTTCAATCAATTATCATTGGGTGTCGCTTTTGGTAATGAATATACCAGGAGCAGGCATCCTAACAGAAAAAATTTGTTTAAATTCCTGAATATCGAATACTCTTACCTGTATAATCAATCGGACAGTTTTAAAAAAACCCTGGAATTGAATCCTTACCTGCGCTATTCATTCAACACCGCATTGGTGATCGGCCTTCTTAATTATGGCTATTCCTCTACCTACATCAATCCAAAAAAATTGAACCATCTACGTTCCTTTAGATGGAACATTGAAGAATCAGGATTATTGCTGGGCCGCTTTGGCCTGTTTAAAAAAGAGCTGCGTCAATTTATCAAAACGGATGTAGAATATACATTTGTCGTGGAAAAGCCAAAATCATCCAGGGTATTCCGCGTATTTGCCGGGGTGGGAATCCCGATAGGTAAAGGTGATTCCATCCTCCCTTTCTTCAAGCAATATTTTGCGGGAGGAGCTAACAGTATGAGGGCATGGCCCATACGCGGTATTGGTCCGGGGTCAAAAGCACTGGCACCCTATAATTTACTGGCATTAAATGACCGCACGGGTGATATAAGATTTGAGATCAACGGAGAATACCGGTATGATATCGCACAGATCATTCCCAATTCCCTGATTCTAAAAGGAGCTTTATTTATTGATGCCGGCAATGTATGGAACTTTAAAAACACCAGGCCCGATGCAGGCCCTGATAGTTTACAATTTAATTTTAGCAGGCTTTATCAACAGTTAGGCGTAACTGCAGGCACCGGCTTTCGGTTTGATTTCAATTATTTCCTGCTGCGTTTCGACCTGGGCTTTCGGTTTAAACGGCCCGATATCGCCAAAAACAACGGATGGCAAATACCCAATATTACCTTTAATAATTTACTGAGAAAAGGTGAATTGGTAGAAATCGCTCCCGGTGTATTTGGAAATAAAAACCGGATATGGCGTTATGAAAATTTCAATTTCACTATTGGTTTGAGTTATCCTTTTTAATGGCTGACCGGCTGTGTATGCGGAGAGGTTTGAAGAGTTCATTTCGCCCCCGGCCCTCCAGATGAACCGGGACAGGCTTTCCCGAAAAATGCCGAAAGATCGGCACAGGTCGGGATGTTCCAAAAGGGCAATGTCATTTAGTTAAGGTTTTTTTTAATGAATTGACTCGCCCTTTAGGACGGAGAAAGAAGTTTTTTTTACAACTTTGGCTGTATCCAAACTGCATTTTGGGCTAAAGCCCAATTTTTAAAATTAAAATTTAATCCACGCCCTAAAGGGCGTGGCAATTGAAAAGTTTACTAAATGACTTTGCCCTTTAGGGGCCGGGGGCAACGCTCCCCTCAAACTGCTCCACCGTCATCGCGGCGGATGCTTCAAACGCCCCTATCCTTGTTCTTCGCAAACTGCTCAAATACCCGCCACATCCCAAAGCTGCGCCAAAATCATTCGCCAGGCTTCTAATATAAGTTCCGGTAGAGCAAACCACTTTAAAGGCTACAACCGGCAATGAGATATTTATAATTTTAAATTGGTGTATCGTTATTTCTCTTGCTTCCGGTTGTACGTCCACACCTTTCCTCGCCAATTCATACATAGCCACACCGTCTTTTTTTATGGCGGAAAATATGGGTGGTAATTGTTCTATAGTTCCTATGAATGGAGCTGTAGCCGCATGTATCATTTCATTGGTAAGAAAGGAATAATCTTTTAGTTGCACGGGTTCACTTTCCAAATCATAAGTTGGCGTTACAGCTCC
>JANOTW010000727.1:0-8861 GCA_031416575.1 Ferruginibacter sp. | reverse complement strand
TGATGTGAATTTAGACTGGATTGATACCGTTCACTTCCCTGAATCTTTACGCAACTATCCATTAAAAGGCAGAGGATTTTATAAAGTAACGGGTAAGGTTGTTTCAGATTTTGGCGTGTACAATATTGAAGTGCATAAAATGTATAAAGCAGGTTATAAGGAAAGAAAATATGCAAATCTTTCATAGGGTTAAATATTATTGAAGTAGAATTTTATCGAAGTAAAAAAAATTATTGTCCTGGCTATTAAGCAGTGTGCATCATTGTTGCGTCGCACTCGTGTACTGAATACCAATGGGGATCTTCGATTGTGTTTTGTCAAAAAAGGTATCACGGTTTTTAATAGGTGATTAACCAAAAAGTTGTAACGATTCGCACAAACCTTAAAACGACATCTGGTACATAATGCGGTCCACAATGGTATGTGGTACAAGGGAGTGACACAACGATGCACCACATAGCTGCTTCTTTGTTCGGACAAAAAGTATTAAAAAAATGCACCCGGCAATTCGTGTAATGAATAAAATAAAATTCATGCAATAAAATAAATGTTATTAAGTGCTGAAAGACATATTACCCACCTTGACCTTGATACATTTTTTGTATCGGTGGAATGTTTGCGTAACCCTAAACTTATTGGCAACCCCGTGTTAATTGGCGGCAGTGGCGACCGTGGCGTGGTGGCTTCCTGTAGTTATGAGGCCAGGAAATTTGGTATCCACAGTGCCATGCCTATGAAGATTGCAAGGCGTTTATGTTCTCATGCTATTGTTGTTCGGGGAGATATGGAAGTATATAGCAAATATTCCCGGCTGGTGACAGATATTGTACAGGATACTGTACCATTATTTGAGAAAGCATCCATTGATGAATTTTACGTTGACCTTACCGGAATGGATAAGTTTTTTGGCTGCAAATTGTTTAGTGATGAACTTAAAAAAAAGATATTAAAAGAAAGTGGTTTGCCTATTTCTTACGGGCTTGCCAGTAACAAGTTAATCAGTAAAGTTGCTACCAACGAAGTAAAGCCCAACGGACAAATAGAAATACCATTTGGCAATGAGAAAATATATTTAGCACCCCTAAGTATTGCGAAACTTCCAGGTGTGGGAAAGCAAACAGCTTACCTGTTATTAAAAATGGGAGTTGAAACGGTGAAAGTGCTGAGCGAAATACCGGTAGAAATGATGCAAAATTTATTGGGTAAAAGTGGTACGGATTTATGGCGTAAAGCAAACGGCATTGACGAAACTCCGGTAGTTCCTTTTCACGAACAAAAATCTATTTCAACAGAAAATACTTTTCAGCAGGATACCATTGATATCAATTTCCTAAACAGTGAATTGGTAAGAATGACAGAGAAAATTGCTTTTGATTTGAGGCAACAGGATAAGGTAACGGGATGTATTACGGTAAAGCTTCGTTACTCCAATTTTGAAACATTTACAAAGCAGTTAACTATACCTTACACCAACGCCGATCACATTCTTTTAAAAACGGCGAAAGAGCTTTTTAGTAAGATATACGAACGCCGGATGCTGATACGGTTAATTGGCATTCGGTTTACCAATCTTATTCCGGGTAATTATCAGATAAGTCTATTTGATGATACACAGGAAACGATTAGCCTGTACCAAGCCATTGATAGTGTGAAAAAGCGGTTTGGCGAAGGGCTCTTGATTAGGGCTGCTGGTACATCCCCTCGTTACCGAAAACAGAATACGAATTAAGCAACTTCCAACGCAGGCAAGTCCGCATATTCAAACGGTTGCTGGTGGTTTAAAGCCGTAAAAAAATCTTTTGCGATAGGGCAAGCCGACATTTCATTAGCTGGGTATTGTGTGGTAGCAATTTCAGTTACTCTTTTTTCATCCAGCTTACCAAACATCCATTCGTAAGCAAGGTCTTCATTCAAAATAACAGGCATTCTTTTTTTGCTGTTATGTACCTGCTCCATCATTTTATTTGCCTTTGTGGTAACGATAGCAAAACTCTCCACATACTCACCTGTATTTTTATCAGTCCAGGGTGTCCAGATGCCAGCCATATAGAAATATTCTTTCTCAGGCAGATTGATAAAATAAGGATATTTAATGGCTGTTTTAAGTGGTAGTCCGGTCTTCTTATTCTTAGGAAAAATATGCCTCCATTCATAGAAGCCTGAAGACAGTACCAGACACCGCCTTTCCATAGCTGCTTTTTTGTAAGTCACCTTTTGAAATAATTCTTCGCCAATCGCATTTAGTGTAATAATAGGAACATCAAATTTGCCAGACTTTGGGTTAACCCCGCCGAATCGAAAATGCTTCAAATCGGCTCTGTTATTAATGTAATGCGGAATGAATCCCCATTCCATTTGAACTATATCAAAATCTTCTTTATCAGGCATTGGCTTTAACACAGCATTTAATCCGTACTCAAAACCAATGTTTAAATCATGCGCAAGAAAATCGTATTTTGCCAAAGCCTTTTCCAATTGCTTTAGTCTTATGAATTCTGCATGTGTAACCTTTTGTCCGTTATAATAACACATTGTATTTTATGATTGATTTGCTTTAATATAGTCTGCAATTAATGGCCCTATTTCTTCCGCTTCTCTTTGCCTGCCCTCAGGTATGGATGTCCACCAATGGGCAGCATTTTCGGTAAGCGCCCAGGTAATAACTAATGGGATTCGTTTATTTGAAAAAACAATCCTGTAAACAGTCTGATTAGATACCAAATGCCGCTGTACTCTAATCTTTCCACCTTTAAAATTCAATTCAAATATATCTTCCCTACTTTCCATACCATCAATTTAGTAATTTTCCAACTTTCGAGCAACGTTATGTAAGTTTCAACATTTGATTTCAACTTCATGTTTAAGCCACAAAACTAAATACTATCTGCCACAAAATGAATGTAAATAAGTACTCCCAATAAGGGCTGCCATTCAAATTGAAAAAGAGAAATCCGACATCTACGTATTTTATAAAACTAACGAACAAATTCAAAAATATTTTTGGTTTGAATTGAAGGATATTGTACAGGAAATAGCTAAAGCAATTGCAAAGAAACTGGAGAGGATAATGGCATGTTCAAACTAAAATTTTATAGCATAACTTTAAAATTATATCATTTTCTTTCGCATCAAAAAGAGGTTTTTAGCATCCTTAAAATGCCTTTTTCAGTAACCATTTTGGCCTCTTCCATATCAAACCAATTACCTTCTTCTGCACAAGGCTGACAATGTTGCAAATTGATAAAATGCCCGAATGCCACAATTTGAAAAGTTAATCCTTTACTTTTGTTCTGGTTACGTTGTAAAAAAATTATTATCGGGTTGGTCTCAAACCGAAACTTACAAAACATCATCGCTATATGAAACGAAGTACATTCATTAAAAATGCAGCCGCCATCTCGGCAGCAATCATTTTAAAGCCGGAAATAGTTTTTGGATCAAAGTCCAATTCTGCCATCCGGATGGGGATTATCGGGTGCGGAAACAGGGGTACGGCAGTTATCTCCTCCATGTCAAAGCATACCAATATCAATATTATCGCAATGGCTGATCTTTTTGAAGATAAGTTGAAAATGATAGCCCCTAAATTAAACCAGATGAACATTGCTAAAGGATTTCCCATCATTGAGCCGGCGAATATTTTTCAGGGTTCAAAAGCCTACCTGAAATTACTGGCGCATAAAGATGTGGATGCGGTACTTATATCTTCACCGGCCTATACCCATCCCGGCTTTATGGAAGCAGCAGTGGCTGCCGGTAAACATGTGTATTGTGAAAAACCTGTAGCTACCGATACTGCAGGATGCAAAAGGGTGCAGGCGGTTGGTGAAAGTTTACATGGAAAACTAAGTGTTGTTATCGGGTTCCAGATCAGGTATGCTTCACCGTATGTTGAAATGGTTAAAAGAATTCAACGTGCGGATATTGGCGACCTGCTAAATGCCCAGCTTTACTATCTTTCTTCCGGCTCTAAAATACATGAGCTTAAAAATATTTCAGATGATGAATTCCGGATACGCAATCATTATCACTTTCATGCATTATCCGGTGGTATATTATTGGACCAGGGCATTCACATGCTGGATGTATGTAACTGGGCGCTTAAAGGAAATCCCTCCAAAGCAACCGGCACAGGCGGAAATAAGGGTGGCCCCGGCGTGGGTGATGCCTGGAACAATTACCAGGTGTTGTACCAATATCCCAATAATGTTAATGTGAGCTTTCATTCAACCCAGGTGGGGCCGGCTTTTGGTGATGTTTGCGCCAGGTTTATAGGAACAAAAGGTATTGCGGAAGCACATTACAGTGGCGGCGTATTTATCAAAGGAGACAATCAATGGGATTCGGGTGTAGTGAAAGGCCCCGGCGAACTTACACCTCAGCAGCAGGCGGCAGGTGTTTTCCTTTCCTCCCTGCAGGATGCGGATGCAAACAAGGAAAAAGCTTTTATCAATAGTATTGAAACAGGCAACCACCTCAATGAAACCGGTTCGGGGGCATCATCTACCCTTACGGCCATTTTAGGAAGAGAGGCTGCCGAAGCAGGAAAAGAAATGAGCTGGGATGAACTGCTTGGTACCGGTGAAAAACTGGACCCTAAGCTGAACCTGGCACAGTTTGATAAATTATAAATTTAACCGCATGGGAGGCTGATCAATCCGGGGATTTTCTTCATTCGGTGAGTACTGCAACTTTTACGAAACCTCCAACTGGATAGTTTAGTGAACCTCCATATTATGGGCGAAAAAACAACAGCCCCTTTCTTGATTGTTGCTAAAACCGGCATTACATAAATACCATTTAATGAACGAAACCAGCTTTAATTTATAACGCAATTAAAGTTCCCCAATGGTATTCAGTACAAGAGGGCGATGCAACGATGCTCCACATAGCTTCTTAGCCCGGACAAAAATAAAGAATGGTTGTATAGAAGGGGCGTCCCGATACGCATACGCTATCGGGATTATCAATGCAACGATGCTCCACATAGCTTCTTAGCCCGGACAAAAAAAAGTATGGTTGTATAGAACGGCGATGCAATCTCGTCTTAGGACGAGACCATGAAATTCTTCAACTACGCAACGTATCATAAATCAGTTTACTTTGAACCACAATAAATTTAAAAATGAATAATTTTAAAAGATACTTACTTGCACTGCTGTTGATTATCGCCTGCACATACAGCCGGGGTGCGGATACTTTAAGGGTATGTTCCCCTTCGGGAAATATATGCGTGAAAGTATGGATGGCAAAACAAATTACCTACGAGGTTTCGCATGGCAATAAAATTATTATCGCACCCTCATTGATTGACCTGGTGTTATCGGATAACCAGTCCTTGTCACTAAATGCTTCAATAAAATCATCTTCGGTAAAAAAGGTAGCGGAACAAATTGTTTCCCCCGTTCCTGAAAAAAGAAGAATCATACCTGATGTTTACAACGAACTTTCCCTGCAATTCAGGCAACCATACAGGGTAGAATTCCGGGTGTATGATGATGGTGTCGCATACAGGATATCAACAAAATTCAAGGATTCCATTATCATTAAAAATGAGGTTGCGGAATTCAATTTCCCAGGTGAACCTTCTGCCTGGTTTCCTGAAATCCCTTTTAAAGATAGCGTTGACATGTTCCAAACAAGTTTCGAGGATTTGTACAACTTTAAAAAAATAAGTGAATTTCCTAAATCATCCTTAGCCTATTCGCCTGTATTGATTGTTCCGCAATCCAATCCAAAAATTGCCCTTACAGAATCGGACCTGGAAGAATATCCCGGAATGTTTTTTACCGGAACAGGTTCTTCCGCTCTTAAAGGTGTTTTCGCCCGCTACCCCATCGAAGAAAAAACAGCATGGGCGTTATACTCTCAAAGCAGGGTTGCGAAACGTGCGGATTACATCGCTAAAACCAAAGGCACCCGGAGTTTTCCCTGGCGTGTACTCATCATCTCAGAGCAGGATAAAGACCTGCCTTCCAATGATATTGTTTACAGGCTTGGCTCACCATCAAGGGTAGCCGATGTATCATGGATCAATCCCGGGAATATTACTGACGAATGGATCATCAATGTTAATCTTTTCAATGTACCGTTTAAAGCAGGCATCAATACCGCTTCCTATAAATATTATATTGATTTTGCCAGGCGGTTCGGATTTGACCGTATTATGATGGATGCAGGCTGGAGCGACAATAACGACTTGTTTAAAGTGGTCCCTGATATTAATATGGATACCCTGGTTGCGTATGCAAAAGAAAAAGGGGTGAAGATTGCCATGTGGACATTAGCGCTTACACTTGACCGGCAGCTTGACAGCGCTTTGAAGCAATTCAATAAATGGGGCGTTGATTTTATCATGACGGATTTCATTGACCGCGATGACCAGAAATCCGTGAATTTCCATCACCGTATCGCTAAAGCCTGTGCCGCTCATAAAATCATGATCATGTATCATGGCAGTTACCCGCCAAAAGGGTTTAACCGCACCTATCCCAATGCGGTAGCCCGTGAAGCTGTGCTGGGTTCTGAATATAATATCTGGAGCGATAAGGTTTCACCGGACCATGATGTTCTTTTACCCTTCACCCGCATGCTGGCCGGATCTTTGGATTATGAACCGGGATTACTGAATAATGCCAACAAAAAAAGTTTCAGGCAGGTGGAAGGTTTTGTCATGAGCCAGGGCACCCGGTGCCACCAGGCAGCAATGCTGGTAGTATATGACAGCCCTATCCAGTTTTTCAGCGGCAATCCTTCGCAGGGATGGCTGGAACCGGAATATATGGAATTGATTGGCAGCATCCCAACTACCTGGGATGAAACGCTGATTGCAGATGCCAAAGTGGGTGAATACATCGTTACCGCCCGTAAAAAACAGCAGGGTTGGTATGTAGGTGGCATGACGGGATGGACAGCAAGGGACATGAAAATTAAACTTGATTTTATTGATAATGGTACTTACAAGGCAACTATTTGTAAGGATGGGACCAATGCTGACCGCTACGGCGCTGACTATGTAATTGATAGCTTCACCGTTAAAAAGGATGATGAAATAAAACTTCACCTTGCCCCCGGTGGCGGGTTTTTAATTAAACTGGAGAAACAATAGCGTGCCCGTAATTTGCAAACAATCAATTGTATGAATATTAATGAAAGGTTTAAAAATAAAGTAGCTGTTGTTACCGGTAGCGCAACTGGCATAGGAAGAGCAGTAGCCCTGCGGCTGGGTAACGAAGGAGCAATACTGGCCCTGTTCGACGTGAATAATGAATTGTTGCAGGAGACAATTGAACAGTGCAAAGAAATGGGCATCCGGGCAAAAGGATATATGGTTGATATCAGCGATGAAACTGAGGTATCGCAGGCTGTACAGGATGTAGAAAGTGAATTTGAGAAAATAGATATTCTTGTAAACGCGGCAGGAATTGTAGGGCCTACCAGTACAAAAATTACTGATTTCGCAACTGCTGATTTTGATAAAATATACCAGGTAAACCTCAAAGGGGCTTTTCTGATTACAAAATATACTTTAAAGGTGATGGAAAAATCAGGTACGGGCAGGTTGTTGCTCATTTCATCAATAGCAGGTAAGGAAGGAAACCCGGGCATGGTAGGATACTCGGCCACTAAAGCCGGTGTTATCGGCCTTGTAAAAGGCGTGGCGAAAGAATTCGCGGATACCGGCATTACCATCAACGGGCTGGCGCCTGCTGTTATCAAAACTTCCATGAATGACAACACATCCCTGGCCCAGTTGGAATATATGACTTCAAAGATCCCTATGAAACGCCTTGGCACCGTAGAGGAAGTGGCTGCCATATCCTGTTTTATCGTTTCCGGCGAAAATAGCTTTTCCACCGGCTTTATTTATGATATTTCCGGCGGCCGGGCTACTTACTAAGAATGATAATCCGCAATTGGTTTACATTACCGGGAGGCACACTTCAAAAATAACGGATGAAGCATCAATGGAAATCTTTATTACTTGTAGCTTATGTTTTTTTATTTACAGGCGCCATCATTTGCATGAACGATGTGTTGCTTCCATCGCTTAAAGATTCGTTTAAGCTTTCTTACCTGCAGGCATCCTTTATACAACAATCCTTTTACCTGGTGTATCTTATTTTTCTATGTCCATTACGCCTCATTTAACCCATATTTTGTGATAAAAAATTATTGCCTCTCACTAAGGCGCAATGTAGTATTTCATTGGCTCGCTCTCCCAATTTTTATCGAGATCACACATCTATACAACCATTTTTTTTTGTTGTAAGGGCTGAAGTATTTCATGGCGTTCCCGAAAAAAATCGGGATTTCGCAATACAGTTTTTTGTCCAAACAATATTTCATATCTCAACATCGTTGCATCGCCCTCTTGTACTAAATACCATTGTGGATCTTTAATTGTGTTATAAAACCACGTTGTAGGAATAGGCCGCGGCCTTTTCCAATACAATCACCATCTTTTACCGCATACCACCCGATAGCTATCAGCCTTTTTATAGGCATAGTTTATTTTATCTTTTTTAACCATTATAATATATTTTATCTATACTTTATATCCTTAATACTAAAATAAAATATAGTGGTAATTTTGCCACAAAATTTTAAGTTTGCAAAATCCCTTTTTGAAATAATTTGCTTTGTTTAGGATGAATCGCCAAAATTAATTTTAGTTATTAAAAAAAATATTTTATTAAATCTTAGCATTTACAAACATTTTTATAGAATTAGGTGCATTAATCGCAAAGACCCTGTGGTATTTACTTTCTCTTTTAAATTCGTTGCTTTTGCCTCCTCAGCCGGCGGGCTGCGTAACTGCAACGCCGCTGCTTTTGCTTCTTTCAAAAAATATGCTTCGC
>JANOTW010000726.1:0-2964 GCA_031416575.1 Ferruginibacter sp. | reverse complement strand
AAAAAAAAGTTCGCCATTTGAAAATAAATGACCTCTAATTTTTACTCAGGTTGTTATTAGCGAAACATCAGCCCCGGTTTATTTGGGTACTCTTGTACTGAATACCATTGGGGATCTTTAATTGCGTTATACTGGGCGGTTCATCAGGCGCAGTTTATGAACTGGTAGAAGGCCTCCCCTTTTGGGCAATGTCATTTAGTTAAGCGAAATTGTTTTTTGTTCCATAGGAACATTATGTGGGTAGCAAACGATTAATGGATATGTTTTTTCGATCCGTAGGATCGGTATGTGCTTTGATTAAGTTTCAACCAATTTTGATATAAACCTTATAATACATTTCACATTTCGTTCCTAAGGAACGATCTAATTCACAATGGTTTTTTCTTCTACCCATATATCGTCCCTAACGGGACTATGAATGTATTTTTTTTCTATGCTACCGATATTATGTCCCTACGGGACGAAGGAATTTGATGCTACGAACATAAAACGCAATTAAAGTTCCCCAATGGTATTCAGTACAAGAGGGCGATGCAACGATGTTGAGAAATGAAACATAGTTTGGACAAAAAACTGTATTGCGAAATCCCGATTTTTTCGGGAATGCCATGAAATTCTTCAGCCCGGACAAAAAATCTTGATCCTGGTCTTTGATAAGTATCTTTAGCTACAACCCAAACAGCAATGGCAGAAAATCCTGTTACAATAATGCCTGCACAAATCATAAAATCATTTAATCCTACTAATCCTATAATTAATGGCCGCTAAACCTGTTATCCAAAAGCCTGCTTCGCCTGCCCAATTAAAAAGGACCCTTGGGCCGTTAATGCTTTGGGGGCTTGGGGTTGGTTACGTAATATCGGGCATGTATTTCGGCTGGAACTTAGGCCTTCCCGCAGGTGGCACACTGGGACTTGCAATCGCCACCTTCTTTATCATTATTCTTTATATCACATTTACTTTTTCTTATGCCGAATTAGCCTGTGCCATACCAAAAGCGGGCGGGGTATTTGATTATGCCACCAGGGCTATGGGAAAAGATATCGGTTTTATAGCAGGCATGGCACAGATCATTGAATTTGTTTTTGCACCTCCTGCCATTGCCGCCGCCATTGGCGCTTACTTTCATATTTTCTTTCCGCAGTTTTCTGTTATATCAATCGCTGTCACTGCTTATATCCTTTTTACGGCATTGAATATGTATGGTGTAAAAGCCGCCGCTACTTTTGAATTGATCATTACCGGTTTCGCTGTATTCGAGTTATTATTATTCAGTGGAATTACTTTGCCGTATTTTCATTGGGATAACCTGGCACAGAATGCTTTTCCCCATGGATGGAAAGGCGTGTGGGCCGCAACGCCTTTCGCCATCTGGTTTTTCCTGGGTTTGGAAGGCGTGGCCAATGTAGCGGAGGAAACTGTGAACCCCCAACGAAATGTGTTGAGAGGTTTTGGCTCCGCTTTAATTACATTGATCATTTTGTGTGCATTGGTATTTATCTCTTCAATAGGGGTGGGCGGATGGGAAAAAGTAGTGTATCCAACACCTGGCGCCGAAGCTTCGGATTCGCCGCTGCCATTGGCCCTGTCGCAAATAACGGGCAACAGCGGATGGATCTATCATTTGCTGATAACGATCGGTTTAATGGGGCTGGTAGCCTCCTTTCATGGTTTAATACTGGCCGCAAGCCGTGCCACTTATGAGTTTGGCAAAGCGGGTTGCATTCCAACAATCTTTGGCCATATACACCCAAAATTTAAAACACCTGCCAATGCCTTATTGCTGAATATGGCCATCGGTATCATCGCATTGTTTACCGGAAAAACAGGTGATATCATTACCATCGCCTGTTTTGGGGCAATCATGTTGTACATTTTCGCGATGATCGCAGTATTGTTATTGAGAAAAAATGAACCTGGCCTGCCACGCCCTTTCCGGGTACCGGGGTACCCGTTTTTTCCAATAACCGCTTTGTTGATCGCCGGTGTTTCCATGATTGCGATGGCCACACTCAATATTAAATTGGCGGCCATCTTCTTTGCTATACTGGCACTTGCTTATATTTGGTTTCATTTTATCGTAAAACGAAAAATAAATGCTTAGCCTACCATCATCACCCGAAAAAGTACTGCGGCAATTAGCAGAACAAAATACGGAAAAAGTAAAATTAGCCATTACTGATATAGACGGCATCCTGCGTGGTAAAATGATCAGTTTTGAAAAATTCGCCTCAATCGTGGAAAAGGGTTTTGGCTTTTGCAATGTGGTGTTTGGCTGGGATGCGGCTGACCTGGCTTACGACAATAGCCAATACACTGGCTGGCACACGGGTTACCCCGATGCCACGGCGGTTATTGACGTGAATACCTTCCGGCAAATTCCCTGGGAAAATGATACGCCATTTTTCCTGGCTGATTTCCGCGATGCCAAAGGAAATGATTTGCCGGTATGCCCCCGGGGTTTATTAAAGCAAATAATTAAAAAGGCTACCGATGAAGGTTACACGCCGTATTTTTCGCAGGAATTTGAATGGTTCAACCTGGTGGATAATGCGGAAGAATTGTATGCCGGAAAATTCCGCGATGTAAAAACCATTACGCCGGGCATGTTTGGATACTCGATGCAGCGGGCAGCACAGCACAATGAATATTTTAATGACCTGTTCGGCCAGCTCAAAAAATTTGGTGTCCCCATTGAAGGTTTGCACACGGAAACAGGGCCGGGGGTGTATGAAGCGGCCATCACCTATTCAGAAGCGCTGGAGGCGGCGGACAGGGCTGTGCTTTTTAAATCGGGCGTAAAACAAATCGCTTATAACCATCGGATGATCGCGACATTCATGGCCAAGTTTGATGAAAAACTACCCGGTTGCAGTGGCCATGTTCACCAGAGCCTGTGGCACGAAGCCAAAAAACGAAATCTGTTTTACGATAAAAAAAAGGATTCGGGTATCAGCGCTTTAA
>JANOTW010000725.1:0-6043 GCA_031416575.1 Ferruginibacter sp. | reverse complement strand
CCCACTACTGCTTCCTGTGATTGATAACCTAAATAGGATATTACCAATACTGATTTCTGACTTGGTGCTTCAATAGAAAATGCGCCATTGGCATCTGTTGTAACTCCCGTAGTAGTACCTTTTACAGTAACACTTGCATTAGCGGCAGGTTTTCCTGTCTCATATTTCACAATACCGGTTACATGGATCTTGTTCTGTGCCTGTACCCCCATACCGAACAGGATTATTAAGGCGGAAAAAAGAAATTGTTTGAAGAAATAACCAGGTAAACGCTTTGTTGGGCTTAAGCTACCTGAGTAATACAAATTGGTCTGCTTTTTCATGTTGGCAATTTGGTTTTGGTTAAAAAAATTGTTGGGCTGTTATGAATGATTATTTGTTTTATCGATTATTAAATTACCAGTTAAATTTATTATTCAGAGATAAGTATATCTATAAACCGTTTTTGAAGAATGAAATTAATTTATTGAAATTATTTATTGAGAGATTTGAGATGCTAAGCCAATAAAATCGTTAAGGACACAAAAGTAAATATTAATTACAAATTACAAAATATATTTTATTGTGAACACCTGATGGGTTATTCCCATTTTAAAGACCCATTATAATAAACTTTTTAATACTCATATTTTGAAACACTAACTATGCCATGGCAATAAAAACAACATCACAGCAAAACAGGGTGCATTTTGCAGGGATTTTATTTCCTTAATTAATTTTTTTTGGTATCAATATTGTTTTGTCAGGCATGAACCTTACATTTAATTTTTACCTTTTAAAACTATTAATTATGAAAGTTGTAGCAATTATTTTAATCGTAGCGGGAATATTGATGTTAATTTTCCGTGGTTTTAATTTTACACAGGAAAAGAAATTGATTGACCTGGGGCCAGTTGAAATCAATAAAAAGGAAAAAAAATCAGTAGGATGGCCTGTGTATGCGGGAGGTTTAGCATTGGCAGCAGGCATTATTTTGTTGGTGGCAGATAAAAAGAAAAGGTGAATGAAGGAGGGCAAAATATTGAGACATGAAAGGTGAGACGGAAGATTCTTACACTCCACCCCGGAAACTAAAGAATTATACTGCGCAAGGGATAAATTAGTGATACCCCTTGCTTTAAGGGGGGGTATTAACGTAATTTAAAACGCAATAAAAGTTGCCCAATGGTATTAAGTACAAGAGTACCCAAATAAACCGGGGCTTATGTTTCGCTAATTAGAACCTGAGTAAAATTTACAAGTTATTTATTTTCAAAGGGCGAACTGTTTTTTAAAGGGAGGCATAATTTGAAGGACCGGTTTTGCCCCCGGCCCCGCTGGTTAGCGGGGAGTTCTTCTGCCAGTTCATAAACTGCGCCTGATGAACCGCTCAATATAACGCCATTAAAGATCCACATTGGTATTCAGTACAAGAGGGCGATGCAACGATGTTGAGCAAGGAAATAAAGCTTGGACAAAAATCCTGTATTTCGAAATCCCGATTTTTTTTAAATAACATATTTGATCTTGGCTTTAAATCTTTCAATTGCGGTTTTCGTAAACCCGCTTAATACCAAACGACCGCTGATAGCTGCTCTTTCTTTTAATAATGCATCCCAATGTTCGGTTCCTTTCCAAAATATTTTTTTCATTTCGGCCATCGCCTCCGGATTGCTGTGTGATAATGTTGTTGCCATCCGGCTGATGGATTCATCCATGTTTTCCATATTATCATGTAATTCAGCGAATAAACCTTTTCGCTTGGCCCAATCACTGTTTCGCCAATTATTTGCATCAATGGCCAATGCGCTAAAGGCGGCTGTCCCTATCTTTCTTTCCACTACCGGGCCCACTACAAAGGGCCCGATGCCTATCGCCAGTTCGCTCAGTTTTATATCCGCTTTATCCAACGCAATGGCATAATCAACTCCTGCGGCCAGCCCTACGCCACCACCCACACATTTACCATGTATTCTGCCGATGATGAGTTTGGGGCACCTGCGCATAGCGTTGAAAACATTGGCGAAGCCCATGAAAAAATGTAATCCGTCAGTGGAGGTTTTTATATTTAGCAATTCATCAAATGACGCACCGGAGCAAAATGTCGTATCCCCTTCACTTTTTAAAATGATCACTTTGGTATCATCATGCGTTCCTGCAAAATGAATTTCCCTGGCCAGCATATCTAAAATTTTCCCCGGAAGGGAATTACTCTTGGGATGAGAAAATTCAATGGTGGTGATGCCCTTATGGGTTTCGGTTTTTACATAGCCTTCTTTTACTTGCTGTATCATGATTTTATTTGGGTTTTTGGGGTGCTTTATTTATTATTGCCATCTTAGAAATCCTGATGTTTGGATAAATATATATTAAGTAAGACAGAATGGTATCGCATTTAAGTAAACATGGGGTAATGCTGGTTTTATTTTTGTTTAAAAATAACCAAGAAATTAAAAAGGGGCAAAAAATGTTGTAATGGATAAAAGGGCCATAAAATGATTTATATTTCGCAATGGATAAAAAGGTGAATAAATTTTTGTTGTCCAGGCTTTTACGCAATGGGCATCATCGTTGTGTCACTCACTTTTACTTCATACCATTGGGGATCTTTAATTGCGTTTTAAATTAAAAACCTGGCTATTTTATTTGGTTATCAAACAAAACAAAATTCACTAATTTACTAATTTACCCGTTGTGTAGTATAACTAAAATTAAAATCCCGTTAATGCGGCATTCATTAGAAAAGCTTTTACTTCTTCGTTAGGTACTTCAAAGCCTGGCATGAATTCTACTTCTTCGGTGTAATTTATATCATCAAAATAACATATCTGCTTTTTGAAAAGTACCGGGTTAAACACATCTTTAAATAAATCCTTTGATTTACTGCATATATCTTTAACGGAATAATGATTCTTTAAAATAAAATACAGGTCAACATAATCTTTCCACTTACCACGTCCACCCAGTGCGAATGCTTTCATTGCAGCAAGGGTAAGTAAATCAGGCATTATTAAATAGTCTTTGTACCTGCTTACAGATTCTATTTAAAACGGGAACTCAAAAAAAGTAATTTTTACTTCGTTGAGAATAAAGTGTATTTGATCTGGTAAAGAAATGATTACCGATGATTTGAAACCAGATTCGAATACTTGCTTTTTTATACTTATACTATTAATCTTTTTAAAAGTGAATAAATCAAAATCAACAGACCTTCTGTGCCCAATATGAAAACCAATGGCTGTTCCTCCAACTAAAAAATATTTTTTTTTGTATTTTTTGATAAATGGAAGCAACTCAACCTGCTTACTACTTAAAATTTCATCATGCATACTTTGCAAAATAAAGTTTAAAAAAATTTTTAGCTAAACTATTGTAATTATTAGCAACTCTTTCAGAAGTATTTAATTGCTTAAAAAAAATAGCGCTAACTTTTTTTACCCCTACAATTTTAAAAAGTACTTTCAAGCTGTCTTCATCCGCATAGTTCAAAAAAAATTCCACAACTACAGGCAAGGGTAAATTTTCTTTCTCACTATCTTTTGAATACCAAAACAAGTGTGCGTTTTTCCTAATTAAAGCCTTTAATTCAGGGGAATTTTCCATACTCAAATATACAGATTTTACGCCCACTTTACATGACATTTTTATCAAATTACGCTGCTAAAAAATGAAAAAATTTAAGCATTTTTTGTTTAAAGTGTATAAGGTAATTATTTGCTTTTTTAAAAAAACTAAACTCCTTTCCCCGCCACCATCGTTAATATCGTTGCCACCCCCGCTACTTCACCTGTTTCATCAATTATTTCCACCATCCATTTTACTATTCCCTTTTCAATATCATCGCCTCTTTTAAAATCTTCCGGTTTTTCAATAACGCGTTTGTCATTGGGCAATTTTTCCTTGCAGGTAAATCTTATATGAATTTCGGAGCCGGGATATATCGGTTTGGTGAATCTTAATTCATCAATACCATAATTCAAGAGCACAGGATTTTTTTCATAGCTGTCAACAAACAAACCGGCGGCAATACTCATGATAAAATATCCATGTGCTACCTGTTGTTCAAACATGGTTCCGTTAAAATCAGTTGTTTTGATATGGGCATAAAAATGATCGCCGGTTAAATCAGCGAACCGGTCAATATCCTCCGTTGTGATTATTCTTTTTTCAGTGATGAGCTGGTCGCCAATTTCAAGCTCCTCAAAGTATTTTTTAAAAGGGTGCTTACCGGGGCCTTTCCCTTTTGCGTTTGGCTGGTAAACATTGGTGATGGCAGTAATGGTAGTGGGCGAGCCTTGTATGGCGGTACGCTGCAGGTAATGTTTTACGCCACGCAGGCCTCCCATTTCCTCTCCTCCGCCAGCCCTGCCCGGGCCGCCATGCACAAGTAACGGTAATGGGGAGCCGTGCCCCGTGCTTTCTTTGGCGCACTCATTATTTAAAACTAAAATCCTGCCATGGTGCGTTGCGGCACTGATCACATATTTTTTTGCGATTGCATTGTCGGCTGTTACAATGGATGAGCATAAACTTCCCTTTCCCATCTTGCTTAATTCAATTGCTTCATCCAAATTTTTGTAAGGCATGATGGTGCTTACGGGGCCAAATGCTTCGATGCCGTGTACTTCATCTGATGCGAATGGTTTGTCATTCATTAATAATATCGGCGAAATAAAAGCGCCTTTATCCGCATCGGCGCCTATCACTTCCACACTATCCAAAGAGCCATATATTATTTGGGAAGATGCCAATAGTTTTTGCACCTGCTCCCTTACTTCATTGCGCTGGGTTTGCCCTGCCAATGAACCCATACGCACTTTTTCATTTAAAGGATTGCCAATGGTTGTTTGCGCCAAAGCGGAGGCGATTGCTTTCCAGGTATCTTCCATTTTATTTTCCGGTACAAATATTCTGCGGATACCGGTACAGCGCTGCCCCGCTTTTAAGGTCATTTCTTTACGGACCTCTTTTACAAAAATATCCCATTCCGGCATTCCGGGTATTACATCATCACCTAATACAATACAATTCAAGCTATCCGCCTCCATCGTAAAAGGGACCGATTCCCTTAAAATAGCTGGATTTGATTTTAACATCAAACCGGTTGTAGCAGAGCCCGTAAAAGTTACCACATCCTGCGATGTAACATGATCCAGCAAATCGCCGGCGCTTCCGCATACTAATTGCAATGCACCTTCGGGTAATATCCCCGAGGCAATGATTTCTTTTACAAATGCTTCTGTCAAATAAGAGGTAACGGTTGCGGGTTTTACTATGGCGGGCATACCTGCCAGTAAATTCACTGCGATCTTTTCCAGCATCCCCCACACGGGAAAATTGAATGCATTGATGTGAATGGCGACACCTTCTTTAGGCACTAAAATATGGGTACCCATAAAAGTATTGTTTTTGCTTAGGTTGTGGCTTTCACCATCCATGCAAAATGTTTCATCCGGAAATTTTCTGCGCAGTGACGCGTTTGCAAAAAGATTGCCGATACCTCCTTCAATGTCCACCCAGCTATCTGCTTTGGTTGCCCCTGTTTGATAACTGACGGCATAAAATTTATCCAGGTGACCTCTTAAATAAATAGCCAGGGCCTTCAGCATATTGCCCCGTTGATGAAAGGTCATTTTACGTAAGGCAGGATTTCCCACGCTTCTTGCATAGTCTGTTATGGAGGCAAAGTCTAATCCTTTGGTTGTAGCAGATGCAATGGCATCGCCGGTTACGGCATTGTATAGTGTTTGTCCTTCGCCATCTCCGGTTATCCAATTGCCCGTGATGTAGTTGCCAAGTGTATTCATATTGTAAATCAATAAAAAATGATATTAAGAAATTGAAGCAATTATTTTTAATTTCAATTCTTCAGAATAATCTTCTTCATAAATTAATGAAGTAATAATTTCAAATAATAAATCCTTGTCTATCCGATTGTCTGCTACATGAACAGAAATATTCTCCATTTCGGTAATAAATTTTGAAACCATAATACCCAGACCATTTAGCTCAAGAAAAAAACCGCCTAATGCAATAGAAGTTCTTTTATTGCCATCTGTAAATG
>JANOTW010000724.1:0-1954 GCA_031416575.1 Ferruginibacter sp. | reverse complement strand
TTTAGCGGGGCTTTTTTAGTAGGGTGCCATCCACCGCGGCGGATGACTCACCCGGTTACTATGTATCATGCATTCATAACAAAAACAAAAGCCCTGACATGGTATCAGTGCTTTTGTAATTTTGATCTCTTAGAGTAAAGCGGTTTACAGGCTGTTAACAATTTCCGATAGCCACAATGCTATATGCAAAATTGGTGCTGAAATGGGATATATCGGCTAAGCACATGGTAAGGCTCTGTCCCATATTTAAGGTTACAGTTTGAACCAGCCCTGTATTTGCATCTGTAAAACGAATTTCGTAAGGTGCAAATCCCCAATTAGTTTCAACATTGGTAATTACATATTGCTGGGGCAATACAATAGCAACTTTAACAGGTGTACTCCGTGGTGCCAGCTGTGTTGTTTGCTGTGCTGTTGGCTGTATTGGTGCATCTTTTGTACAGCTGATGAACAGGAATGAAGATGCTACGGCAATAATTAATAACTTTTTCATAATAATTTGTTTTTAGTTTTTTTTCCTACTCTGTTTCAGCTTTTCGGATTACGCTGTTGTATTTTATTTGTGAATTTTATAGTGGCTTAAACACTTTATGTGCCGGCAACTTTACCTGCATGCAATTATGGCATAAGCAAAATTGGTTCTAACTGATCCGAATTGTAAACAATCAGAAAGGTATTGTCCTGCAGGTAATGGTACGTTTTTTACATTTCCATAACAGTCAATATATTGAACCCGGTATTCAGCCTTCCCAGGATATGTTTCCAGGTTGGTAATGGTGAAACAATGAGTATCCCCTGGGGCCTGAACAATTGGCGAAACCGGGTTCACTTGCGAAGCATTTTTACTCTGAGTAATTGATGTTGACTGCGTTGGCTGTGTTAGCGCATCTTTTGTACAACTGATAAACAGGAATGAAGATGCTACGGCGATAATTAATAACTTTTTCATAATAATTTATTTTTAAGATTTTTTCCTACTCTGTTTCAGCTTTTCGGATTCCGCTGTTGTATTTTTAAGCTTTTTTTTAATCGGGTTTAAATAAAGTGTCTTCTGCTCATTATAGTTCTGCACTTGCGCTGAATATTCCACAAATCAGCTGTACTGAATGTTTTAACCTGGCTTATTTCTATAGCCAATGTTTCTTTTACTAAAGAGGTTAATGTATCAGCTTGATTTTTTTCGATTGGTGAAAACTGGTTTCTTATTTGCTTTTTCATGACTTCTGTTTTTAAATTTTTTTTCCTACTCTGTTTTCAGCTTTTCAGATTCCGCTGTTGTCATTTTAAAGTTTCCCTTTTTTGACAATACAAAGTAACATCGCCGCAAAGCCGGTTTTAAGAGCCGAACAACGTGTTTTTAAAAACAGGCGAAAAAGCCTGTCTGGATTATTTGATGTGGATGAAAAGCTTACTGATGCTGTGTTCTGTACATTTCAGTTGAGGAGTTAACTGAACGTACATTGATGAGATTGAATATGGTAAGACAAAAAACAGGCTATCCTGAAAGCAAAACGAAGCGTAAAAAATCAGTAAGAAAATAAGCGGCAATAAGATTAAAACAGTAAAGTGTTCTGCCATTAAAATATTATTTTTTTCAACGCAGAGAACCAGAGATAAGGAGTTTTCGCAGAGTAACAAGTTTTTTTTCTCAGCGAAATCTTTGCGTTCTTATTTTCTCAGCGATAATTGGCAATAGGATCGGAAGATTTTTATAGAACAACAGATTAAAACAGTACTTCAAAAATATGGTGCTTAACTGCAAACAAAACCAAACCGGCGGTATTGTGGCAACCCGTTTTAGCCAGTAAATTGTTACGATGCCCATCTACCGTACGTACACTGATAAACAGTTTTTCGGCAATTTCGGCATTACTATACTCCGCACAAATAAGCTGCAGCACTTCTGTTTCCCGGTGCGATAAATCAATTGGTATAGATTGTATGTTGGTAATTG
>JANOTW010000723.1:0-1841 GCA_031416575.1 Ferruginibacter sp. | reverse complement strand
GCGATGCTTGTCCTGCCCGGCTGATGTTGATAGCGATAAAATGCCCATTGATACAACGTCAAGCCGCACTTGCAGCAATACCCATGTTAGCTGTTGTTCTTTTTCTTTGTCTTTGGTGGTTTCAATTTTAGTCGTAAGTTTGTAACCATTGTATAAGGTTAAACAACTTGGTTATGAGTGAATATTTATCGTTGTCAGAAGCGTCTGAACTAATTGGTAAAAGCAAAGAAACGCTACGGCGTTGGGATAGAGAGGGCAAACTAAATGCTGTCCGTGAGCCTATGAGCAATTACCGTGTTTATAGAAAAGCTGAAGTCCAAACTTTGTTTTCAGATTTTCTAAGTCAAGATACAAAAGAAACTGTGTCCAATTGTGTAGAACCTGAAAATGAATATCGGGTTTTGGAATTGTTTGCAGGTGCTGGTGGTTTGGCTGTTGGTATGGAAAAAGCTGGTTTAAAATGTGTTGCTCTAAATGAAATTGATAAATGGGCTTGTCAAACTTTACGCAAAAATCGCCCAAACTGGAAAGTGTTAGAAGGTGATATTAAAGCGTTTAATTTTTCTGAATACCATAATAAAGTTGATGTTGTCACGGGTGGTTTTCCTTGTCAAGCATTTAGTTATGCAGGCAAAAAATTAGGGTTAGCTGATGCAAGAGGAACACTTTTTTATGAGTTTGCAAGAGTTGTAAAAGAAGTCAATCCTCCAATTTGCATAGGTGAAAATGTCCGTGGTTTGTTGAGCCACGAAAATGGAAAAACGTTAAGAGGAATGATTTCAATTTTAGATGAAATTGGTTACAATGTTGTTCCGATACAGGTTTTAAAAGCTATTAATTTTAAAGTTCCTCAAAAAAGAGAACGTTTAATTTTAGTGGGAATTAGAAAGGACATTGATTTGAAATATGAATATCCCAAGCCATACAAAAAAATATACAACCTAAAAGATGCCTTAAAAAAAGGCGAGTTGTTTGAAAGCAATGTGCCAAAATCAGAAGGTGCAAAATATCCTCAAAGCAAGAAAAAGGTTTTGGACTTAGTTCCGCAAAAAGGTTACTGGAGAGATTTACCGCTTAAAATTCAGAAAGAATTTATGGGTGGCAGTTTTCATTTAAGTGGTGGCAAAACTGGTATTGCAAGACGGATAGGTTGGGATGAACCTTGTCTAACTCTTACATGCAGTCCTGCACAAAAACAAACTGAAAGATGCCATCCCGAAGAAACTCGTCCGTTTACAGTTCGTGAATATGCCCGTATTCAAACCTTTCCTGATGATTGGAAATTTGAGGGTTCAATGGCTCAACAATACAAGCAAATAGCAATCACATTTCCTGTTAATTTTGCAACCGAAATTGGCTATTCATTAGTTAAGTTTTTAAATAAATACTATCAATCAATTCAAAGAAAATGAAAAATCTACCAACACGAAGTGAGTTGATGACTCCTACTATTAAAGCAATAAAAGAACTTGGAGGTTCAGCCAACACTGATGAAATTTATGAAACTATTGTTGAAGACTTGCAATTGAGTGATTCTCTTTTGGAAGTAATTGATGGAAAAACTGGCCAATCAGAATTACAATATAATTTAGCATGGGTAAGGACTGTTTTAAAAAACAAAGGGATATTGACCAAAGGAGGAAAAGGGATTTGGGTTCTAAATGGGGATAATCCAATGAGTATTTCTAATGATTCCAAAACCAAAATTAAAAAAGTTGAAGAGCAGGAAGCAGAAGAAGAAGTAACTGAAACTGAAAAATGGAAAAAAAGGAGGTGATTGACATTATTACAGAACGTCTATCACCAAGTTCTTTCGAAAGGCTTATTCAAAGAATATATTA
>JANOTW010000722.1:0-17356 GCA_031416575.1 Ferruginibacter sp. | reverse complement strand
AGGCCAGCGAAAAATGAATCTTCAAACATATAATTTTCAATATCAGTTCTGCTGTAGCGGTATGAATACCTTCTGGAGTTTAAATAATTGACTACTCCTTTTAATGAGCCAGCTAAAACTAATTTACGGAAAAACCTTCCAGGCAATTCCATGATTGCCGCGGCTTCTGCTTCAGTGACCCAGTATTTTTTCGCTTTTTTAGACATTGTATTGGATTTTATTTTTTTAATTAATATTTGAAAAAATGATGTCGTTACATACATGGCTATTTTCAAAGTGAATAAGTTTGATATTCAAAGTTAAATTCGCCGTTAAACTAAGGTGTAAAATAACAGCGAATTGGTTGTAGGAAATTTTTTATCCATGTATATTAATGACAAGACAAATTAAGTGCCATATTATTTTTTTAGGATTAGGTACATTATGCGCAAAGATCCTGTGGTATTTACTTTCTCTTTTAAATTCGTTGCTTTTGCCTCCTTCCCGATGGCAATCGGGACGTAACTCCTGCAACGCCGCTGCTTTTGCTTCTTTCAAAAAATAAGCTTCGCATTTTTTGAATACCGACTACGTCGGTACCGAACCAAAAGAGGCGGCTTATGCAATTACTGATTTTAACCTGAACCAAAATTCTTAGATCAAAATGATACTGGTAGCACCTTTGCGAATAATACACCTAATCCTATATTTTTTTTAGTTTGCCTGAATAATAAAGATTATATGAAAGCCTGGCCAAAGTTTAAAATTTAATCAACTATACCTGGCAAGGGATAAAATAATGATTTTTATATTTTTTTAAAAAATGATTAAAGCATACGGGTGTATCCCAAATCGTCGCTCAGGGTTGCCAACCTTTCAAAGACCCTAATTATTTAAAGGGACTTTGCTAAGGTTGGCAACCCTTCTGGAATGGAGCGATAATTATATAAAATTGCATCTTATAAAAAGGTAGTTGTTAAACCATGATTATTGCCGACAGATTAACGGGTAATTTCTGATTGAGTAAAAAACTCTACAAAATTATTATAAAGGCCTTTGTATTTCGACTGCTGATAATGGCACGATATTTTGTCTTTCCTTACTGATAAATCAATAATTTATGAAAAGCATGGAGGGGCTTCTGGAAATAATATGCGACTTAATTAGAATCAATAAAGACCGTGGAGATTATTATGAAAGGCTTATAATTGAAACGGAGATAATAAATATGGAATTGATAGAAATACTTAACAGCAAGGCAAATGATAACTATAAGAATGCAGAAGAATTATCTGGCTTAATAGTATCCAATGCGGGTTATTTTTGTGAATACCCAGTAACTCCCGGTAAAATTTTTCGGGTGTGGAAAGATGCAAAAAATGGGGGGGATGGTAAGGACAGGGAAGGCTTATTGAACTCATGCGAATGCGGGGATGCTGCTACTTTGGAGGCTTATAAAACAGCCCTTAATTCAGACTCATTGAACGATTACGCCAGCAGGGAATTAATTATGGATCAAAAATATTCTTTGCAAACATCCCATGATAGTATAAAAAAATATCGTGATTTTCAGGTGTTAGTTCATTTACAGGAGTTAGTTTATTAACTGGTTTAATCAGCTATTAATATTGGGATCAAAATTTATAAAAATTTAAACGCATTTATCATTACGCTTTTTAAAAATAAAACTAACTATATGAATGCTCCAACAGCCCCTTATTTAAAAACACTTGTAGATTGTCATAACAAAATGATGGATGATGGTTACAAGGAAGATTTTGTAATTGAAGATGGACGTTTGAAATGTGTAAGCACCGAAAAACAATATTGTCCTAAAGAAATTACTATCATTAACTTCTTTAGGTTTGAAGGACAGAATGACCCGGATGATAGTTCAATTATGTATGTAATTGAAACCAATGATGGTAAAAAAGGAACAATAATAGATGCCTATGGCGCTTACGCTGATCCGGACATAAGCGCTTTCATTTCAGAAGTGGAAATAATTCAAAAGAAAATAATGAAATAATAATTTTTAGGATTATTGTTTATATGATAGTGTTGAAAACTGAATACCTGAAGTAAGTCATTTTAGGTTTTAAGTATTTTTAAAGCCATTCTTTCCCAAAATGTTTTTTTGATGTGGCCTTCGAATGCTTAGCCAGGATGTAGCCATTACATTTTTTTTCAAGTTTATTAGCCTGGGAAAGTTATAATACTGCAATTTATTTCTTTGTAGTTTTCCTGGTCAAATTCACTGAATCATATACTTCAACTACTTTTTCAACATCTATCCTTTGTTTTTCCACGCCTTCTGATGCTACTGAGCTAATTGTGGCTCCTTCTGCAAGTGCAGTTAATAATTCACCGGCATCTTTTTCTTCTCTCAAAGTTTCCTCCAGTAACGAAATAACATCTTCATTGCCCATCGTTCTGGCCAATTGCACTAAAGCTCCGTATGTAGCGATTTCATAATTTTCTATTTTTTGTGCAGCAATTAAAAGACCGGTGTCTCTTATAGGAGCGCCTTTTTTAGTTTTTATGATAATTCCATTTCCTTCTTCTACCAGGCTGGCCATGGCTTCACATTTACTGGCCCTGGGGGTTTCACCTAATAATTCAAAAACTTGTTCCAATCTTTCCACATGTAATTGAGTGGTAACCAAAAGACTTGTAAAAGCATCTTTTAAACTGGCAGTCGTAGCTACTTTCCGCATTTTGGGCAATGCTTTGGTGAGGTGCTTTTCGGCCCAATAGGTATCTTTTAATTGTTCAATAAGGAAGTTGAGAAATTCTTTGCTGACTTCGGTTTGCAGTATTGAATCCTCCTCCGGCATTTTAGAAGAGGATGATTTTCTATTTACCATTTCTATTCATTTAAGCTTTGGAATGAGACTTAGAAGCTGCCAACTTTGGTGTGGGTTTCATAAGCAATAAACAGGCTATTAAAGGTTGCCGGTACTTCATTTCCCTCACACATTCTTCTTTTTTGAAAACACTTTTGCAACAATGAAAATTATGATTGCCAAAATAAAAATTATACCAAGCGTGCCAACCCAAACGCCAGCTTTAAAAATGCCCCCGATTACTTCACATCCGGAAATTAAGATGATTGTCATTAAAATAACAGGCATTATAATTAGTAATTTATTTCTCATAATAGTTTTTGTTTAGAGAATTATTGAGAGATCACCTATTTTATTTTATGCGGCTTAATTTTCCCCTGTTCAAGCTTCACAATTGTGTGCAATCGGTTTATGAAATAAATCATACTGCTTCCAACATGCCTATTTGCTCAAGCGGGATGAATAGTTTACCGGTATTTCTTTTGAACTGACTGGGACTTAAACCCGTAACCTTATTAAATTGGTTGCTTAAATGAGCCACACTGCTATATTTTAGTTTCCAGGCTACTTCAGTAACGGTGAACCCTTCATAAATCAGCATTTCCTTTGCTTTTTCAATTTTATGAGCAATAATAAAATCGCGTAAGCAAATGCCTGTTTCCTGTGAAAACACATTTGCGAGGTAGGTATAATTATACTTCAAATAATGACTCAGGTAGTGGGATGTTTTTAAAGAACAAATGGTTGCATCGTTGCGAATCATATTTATGATACTGTTCTTTATTTTTTCCACCAGTATTACTTTATGATCTTCTATCAGTCCCAATCCCCAAATATTTAATATTTCCTTTAGTGAATCCCTTTGAAACTTTGTAATGGGCTGTTTTAATTCCACCACCCCAAGTTCAACCATGGCATATTCCAATTCCATGTCATCCAGGATCTTTTTTACCAACATCTTGCATCTTACACAAACCATATTTTTAATATATATAACCATCTTGTCCTTTTTTATTTTTCCCAATTCCCGGAAAAAGCATAAATACTTTTTTACAGATTGTAAGGATTGAATTGTCAGCGATTTTCAATAGACTATTAAAAAATATTATGCCAATTAATAATCAACTATTAATTTGAAGTTTTGCTTCGCTGTTTTTAATGGTTTTCATAGGTTTTTATTTGCCCATTCTGATTGGAGGGCTTATACCTATTGACTTTTAATTATTAATTGCTTTAATTTTATTTTAAAAGGTGGTAAACATTTTAAGTTAATGTAGTTGGCTATACAATTGAGATCGCCGGGATTTATTTTATTTATTTGGGTAAATATTTCTACATTATACATAAAATGCTTTGCTGATAAATGGATTGGGTATTTTAAGAGTTATATATCACCTGACAACCGATTCATTTATTGAGAAAACTTAATAGAGAATATGGTTCCCGTTTCTTGCTGTGATTGTACATCGATCCGGGCGTTATGGCTTTGCATAATATTTAATGTAGTAGCCAGCCCAAGTCCAATGCCGTTTCGTTTGGATGTAAAATAAGGTTCAAAAAGTTTTTCTTTGTTTTCAGGACTTATGCCACAGCCATTATCACTTATATAAAGTTCGGCCTGTTTATTATCACAAATTGTAACTACTTCGATAATACCCGTTTCATCCTTTACGGCTTCAATAGCATTTACAAGTATATTTAAAATGGCCATTTCCAATTGTGGGGCATCCGCTTTTATGGTGCAATCAGTAGTGTCATAATTCGAAATTAATTTGATATTGCGGAGGATCAATTTATCCTGTATAGAAGCTATCACTTTATCGAGTATCACATGCAGCGATACAGGCGCTAAATTCATATCAGCAGGCCTTGAGCTTAGCAATAACTCGGTAACAAGGTCGTTTATTCGTTGTTCGTTGCGTTTAATGATATCAAGGTAAAAATTATCATCTTCTATTACCGTTGTTTGCAATAGATTTTCAACCGCCAGTTTAATATTTCCTAACGGGTTTCTTACTTCATGTGCAAGGGTACGAATAAAGCGGCCGGATGCAGCCTGCTTTTCAGCCTGCTGGCTGGCTTTCTCCGCTTTTTTTAAATCGGTAATATCATGTATGATTCCCTGCAGATAGTGTTCATTGTTGCTGTCTATTTCTATTGATGCCGATATCAAACAGGTTTTAATTTCCTTTTTGGCGGTAATGAATTCCATTTCGAAATTATCTATTTCACCATCTGTTTTTACTGCTGAATTAAAATAATCAATATCCGAAGGATTTTTTAAAAACGTTATTAATTTTTTACCTACACAATCTTCTACTGTAAAGTCAAGGATATCTGTTACAGCATAATTTATTGTAGTAAGGGTAGTATCCGGTTTTGCAATAAACACGATGTCTTTGGAATTTTCAAAAATGCTCCGGTACCTTCGCTCACTTTCCTGTATTTTTTGCAGGTTCTGAATACGTTCCAGTGTATATCGGATAGTACGTTCCAGTTTATCTTCATCCAGTTCGGCTTTTATCAGGTAATCAAAAGCGCCGGCCTTGGTTGCTTCTATATCTATATCGTAATTGCCTTTGCCGGTGAGTAAAATAATGGGAGTGGCTGTATTTTTGGCCAGTACATCTTTAATAAGGTCAATACCATTTTTGGCGCCTAGGCGATAATCGCAAAAGCATAAGGTATATTGGTTATTGCATAGCTCATCAATAGCTGTAGCATAGCGCTGAACCCATTTTATTTCAAATTTCCAGGCTGTTATATTTTTAAAATAATCACTAATGAGAATAAAATCATCTTCATCATCTTCTATTACTAAAATCCGAAGCAGTTGCTGGTTATTCATTTAGCTTTATTGATATTTTGGTAATATAATAGAAAAGGTTGCGCCTTTACCAGGTTCGCTTTCGGCAAAAATAAGGCCTTTATGATTGATAATAATTTTCTTGCAGATGCTTAAGCCAATGCCTGTTCCGGGGTATTCAGACTTACCTTCAAGGCGTTGAAAAAGTTGAAATATTTTATTGGCGTATTGTTGTTCAAAACCAATGCCATTGTCCTGAATACGAATTAAAAAATAAACGGTTTCCGGGGATAGCTGGTGTTCCTCTTTTTCTATCAACTCTAATTTCCTTGAGTTAATACTGATCCGCAGCGGTACACCTTCTTTTCTGAACTTGATGGAATTATTTAGAATGTTGACAAAAAGTTGAAGCATCTGGCTGCTAATGATTTCTGCTTCGGGTAGTGGTTCAACTTCAATAATTGTATTTGTTTCGGCGATAATCAGATCCAGTTCTTCCATTGCCTGATTTAATATTACAGATAGGTCCTCTTCCTTCGGTGGTGTATTGTTAAGGTTTATTCTTGAAAATTCAAGCAGGTTGTCAATTAGTTTCCGCATATTTTCGCATGCCATTACTACACGTGCTATGTAAAGGTTGCCATCTTCGCCTAACTTATCGGAAAACTTAATTTGAAGCCGTTGACTGAAAGTAGATATTTTTCTTAATGGTTCCTGTAAATCGTGCGATGCCACATAAGCGAATTCTTCCAGCTCACCGTTAGAACGGTTGAGTTCTTCAATTTTATTTTCAAGTGTTTTTTCATGCCACCTCAGCTCAGTTACATCACGGGTAGTACCAATTATTTTTTGAATTTCCTGCTCGTTATTACGTATGGCCTTACCATAGGTTGATAATATTTTAATAACACCCTTGTTATCTTTTATTTCATAATCCCATTGATAATTGTCTTTTTCTTTTATCAGATCAATATTGTTATCCATTCCAAGCAAATAGTCATCGGGGTTCATGTGTTTAAGATACAGCTCTTTGTTAATTTTAAACTTGTTTTTATCAACTTCGTCATATCCAAAAATATTGTACATGCCATCCGTCCAAAAAATAGCATTTCCTCCGGGATCACTTTCCCATGTTCCATAATTAAGAAAGGTTTCGTTTTCAAGCATCATTGCTTTGTAATCTGCAAGGCTTTTCATGCTTTCTTCCTGAATGGTAATATCACGGGTGATACCAGTTATGCTTTTCATTTTACCCTGTTCATCATACCCGATATTAGCATGTTCAAATACGGTAAGCAGGTTACCCTTATTGGTTTTTAACTGGAATTTATTGCGGTATGAATCTTTTACATTCCCATCTTTAAATTTTTTCTCAAATTGCAGGTAAGTATCATTTTTAACAATATGGCTGTTGTAAAAATCAGGTGTAATAGCCATCTCCATTTCTTCTTCAGTATCATATTCCAATAAATGATACATCCCTTTTGTCCAGTATAATTTGTCTGCTGCAATATCCCACATCCAGAAACCGAATTTTAAAATAGACTCCGCATTATTCATTAATACATCAGCGGTGCTGTTTTTTAAAACCGGGATGGCTGATTTAACGGAATTTTCTAATTGAATATAATAATTGGATTTAAGTAGTTTACGAATTTTAACGCGGTAGTAGCTGTATTTTTTGCCTTTATTGATCAGGCGGTAACTGGCATCCGGACATACTGTATTTTCATCTCCATCAAGTAACGCCCTCATGGCTTCTTTAAAGGGAGCCTGATCCTCTTTATTTAATAGCGGATAAATGCTGTACTTCCATTCAGCCAGGTCCTCAACAGTATAATTGAATTCATTACTGAACATACTGTTGGCATAAACGATCACATCCTTTTCATTGTTGTAAAAAAGAATGGGCTCAGCAGAAAAAAAAGAAAAGTTTTTCCCGAAAAAATTGTGGTCACCTTCTTTATCTAGCGTGTCCCTTATCTCGTTAAAATCCGTTAAAAAAGAATCCAGCATACTTTATTATTGTTCGTTAAACTCGTTGTATTGTTTCATCTTATTATATAAAGTTTTCCTGTCAACACTTAATAATTTGGCGGCTTTACTTTTGTTAAAGTTGGCTTTCTTTAAAGCCTCCAGTATCATTTCATATTCAGCATCAATACTTACCGTCTTTAACGTGTATTTATTCAGTTTGTTGTATTCATCAGGCTGTGATGATTGCAATGGAATGCCCTGTATATTTATTCCGTTATAGGACGAAGCATTCCATCCGGTGGTTTCATCGCCGGGGTTGTTTTTCATTTCATCATCCGTAAGGGAATCAAATGCCAGCCGGTGATGGTTGACCAATTCGAATGGGAGCGCCCTTACATCAATAATATCCCCATCTGCTAATAATGCTGAGCGCTTTACCACATTTTTTAATTCACGCAGGTTACCCGGCCACTTGTAATATTTAAAAATCTGTTCTACTTCAGCGCTAAATCCTTTTACCTGCTTTTCCAACTCTCTATTGCTTTTATCAAGGAAGAAATGGGCGAAAGTTAAAATATCATCTCTACGCTGTCTGAGTGGTGGCACGTTAATACTAAACTCGTTGAAACGGTAATACAGGTCTTCCCTGAACCTTCCAATTTTCGCCGCATCCCATAGTTGTTCGTTACTGGCTACGATGATCCTTATATCAAGGTCAATATCCCTGATGCCCCCAACCCTGCGTAGCTTTCTTTCCTGTACCACCCTTAATAATGATACCTGTACATCATATGAAAGATTAGCTATTTCGTCCAGGAAAACAGTACCTCCATTCGCCAGTTCAAGGCTGCCGATCTTTAGGTTTAAGGCGCCTGTGAAGGAACCCTTTTCATGTCCGAATAATTCACTTGCTGCCAGCTCTTTTGATAATGCCCCACAATCAATGGCTATAAATGGGGCGTTGCTTCGTTTACTCCTTGAATGTATTTCCTGTGCGATTGCTTCCTTGCCGCTGCCGCTTTCTCCCGAAATAATTACACTATAATTAGTGGGGGCCACCAGATCCATTTGCCTGAGTATATCTTTAAATTCCTTACTATCTCCAAATATATATTGCTCATTTTTATTTTCCTTTCTTCCACCCGGCACAGCTTTTTTTATCTGTAAAGTTCCGTTGGCGGATGATTGTGTTTTTGATATTGAATCAGATAAGGCGATAGCCGTTTTAATGGAGATCAATATTTCTTCAGGAAAAAGGGGTTTTGTAACATAGTCAAATGCACCGTATTTCATCACTTCCACCGCCATTTTTATTTCACTATATCCCGTTATGATAATTACCGGCACTTCGGGATTAAGTTGTTTAATTTTTAAAAGTAATTCTTTACCATCTGTATCTCCCAAACGAAAATCGCATAAAATAGCATCCGGAGGATTTCTTTCCAATTCTTCAAGCCCTTTTTTACCGGAGTGTGCCATCTTTACCTCGAAATGATTACGCGTAAAAAAACGCTCCAATAAAAGGCACATGTCCAGGTCATCGTCAATTATTAAAATTTTTTTCATAAAAATGATTTTGTTTTCATTAATCAATTTCGAATGTAATATTTTGCAAATTTGCGCTTAATAAAAAGCTATACATACCTGCTACGGTTATATGATACAATGGCAAGTTGTAGCTGCTTTAATAAAAATCCGCTTAAAATTTTTTGGGCCGCATACAATAGCTCCGTGTTGGGTACGCAAAACAATCGCTGCAAAATTTTTATGTTATGAATAATTTAGCCCGGCTTTCCAATAATGAATTTTCACCTGGTTCATTTTTGATCCACAGCTTTAAACCTGGTTTAGTTGGGTAATAAATGCCCGGCATTTGTATTTGCTGTGGCAAAATTTTCCTATTTTGCCTTTGCAGATAAGATTGGTAAAGCATAATTGTAGGTTAATAAATAACTCTTGCTACAAATCAAGAACAACTCCAGGATTATTTTTTTATTTTATTATGCTAACATATTGATTAATAATTCAAAATTAAATAAGAAAAATTTGCAATATCATTTGACGAAAATAAAAATCCCCAAGTTGGGTAATATTTTCAACATGGCTTTTAATAATTTTTAAAATGAAAAATTACAAATATATAGGATTGATTTATTTCGCATCGGGTATTTCTATTGCAATACTGATATTATTTGGAATCCTTTATTTGGTGAGAAGCCGTGACCAGGTTCAATATTATGATGCTGTAGAACATACCTATAAAGTACTTTCAGCAATCAATTATTGTGAAAAAATATTGGTTGAGGCAGAATCTGCCCAAAGAGGATATTTACTGACCGGTGAGCTTAGTCATAAAGAGCTCTTTGAATCCACTTTGCCTTTAATAGGTTCTTCCCTAAAAGCACTAGGTGAGATTACCTCAGAAAACATTAGCCAAAAAACTTATTTTCTTCAATTAACAAAATTTGTTACCGGCATTACAGAGGTACTGAAGGAAAATTTAATACTAAAAGGGAAACAAACGCTTTACCTGGAAAATTTGCGTAAAGGCGCATTTGTAATGGATAATTGTAAGATGTATATGGCAAAAATGAGAGCCGTGGAAGAAGCCTTGCTCCAGGTACGGCTTGATCGGAAAAATAATTACCAGGATTTAAATCTTTCCTGGTTTAAAGCGACTTTTATTACAGCTTGTTTGATAAGCATTATAGCGATAGGTTTTTTTTTCAGGGAATTGGGTATAAGATTGGCTGCACAGCAAAATTTAAAAGCTAAAATTAACGAGCTAAGTAATAGCAAACAGGAATTGGAAGAGATCACTTTCGCGGCATCACACGATTTGCAGGAGCCTATGCGAAAAGTAAGTGTATTAAGCACTTTGATTACCAAAAAATTTATCAATAAAATCCCCGAAGCTGATCTTGAAGAAGTACACCGGATCAATAAAATCACTGAAGAAATGCATGGCATGTTAAATGACCTGGTGTTATATACCAACCTGCTTAATCCAAATGAGAAATTCGGGGATACTAATTTGTATGACGTCTTTTTGAGTGCATATAACAAAGTGTTTATAAATGAAAATGTTCAATTCCGGATATCTCCGCAATTACCAGTTATTTATGGCTCACAGTCCCAGTTAGAAACCATGCTGATCCACTTACTTGATAACGCCTTAAAATTTAAAGCTCCAGACAGGGAATTGACCATTACAGTAAAATATGAGCTAAAGAAGGTAAAAGAGCATTTTTGGGAGCATTTTTCATCTAAACAATACCACCAGGTAACTATTACAGATAATGGGATTGGTTTTGATAAGCAATACAATGATAAAATATTTGGATTGTTTCAACGCCTTCATACACAATCCGAATTTCCCGGAAAAGGTATTGGATTGTCCTTTGCACGAAGGGTAATGTTGAATCATAAAGGATTTATATCATCTATGGGTGAAAAAAGGGTAGGCGCAAGTTTTATTCTTATTTTTCCAGTTATGCGTTAGTTAATTGTTTTCTGTTTTTTATTGACTGTTTACCCATTTTTAGGGTAATTTTCTTTTCTTTTCAGGTAGCGCTTCACCACTATTAGCAGCAGGGTCGTTTAGCTCGGTTTCACTGGCCCGTTGATCTCCACCAGTAGTTCCTATTTCCCGCGTGTTGTGTAAAGGGGAAAGATCATCGGTGGTTACAGGCTGCTTTTCTTTTTTCAATGCTTCTTTTACAGCAGGATCATTCTTTGCCTGTTTAAGTGTTTCTTTTATTTCTTCCAGGTTTTCTTTATCAGGATTATGAATAGTTTGACCTTGAGAAACTTTACTGTTTGCCATGATTTTTTTATAATGTCATATAAAAAAAACATGCCAAAAGCGGGAAAGCGGGAAAAATCGCCCCAAAAAATTAAATTGCCTTACAATCAAAACCAATTCATGTAGCAGCATATGAAAGAAGTTGTTGTTAAATGGAAATTTGATCACGAATAATATTCCCATTTCATTATTTATATTTACCTTATTATTGCAAATACTTTTTAACTGATAAGCTAATATCGCATTGATCCTGGAGGATGTATAATTGTAAAATTGTAAAATTTAATGAACAAGCCCTTTATTTTAATTGCTGAAGACGATGCGGATGATAGGTACTTATTGAAGGCCGCTTTGGAGGAATCAGGTATTACCGGGGAGGTAGCATATGTAGAAAATGGAGTAGAAGTAATAAATTATTTGGAATTGATAAGCAAAGAGACCGGGAAGTTAAATTATCCAAAATTTATTTTACTCGATTTGAATATGCCAAAAATGGATGGGAGGGAAGTGCTGAAAAAGATTAAATCAAATGATTTGTTTCGCAAAATACCAGTTATAGTATTTAGTACTACAAAAAATCAAATGGAGGTAAAACGTTGCTACGACCTGGGTGCAAATACTTATGTGGTAAAACCAGTAAGCTACGACACATTGGTTGAAACCATCAGGAACATATGCGCTTATTGGTTTAATACCGCCACACTTATTGATGTTAATTAAATGTTCATTTATTTACTTCCTTAAATAAGGGCGAGCCAATAAATGGTTCGCCCATTCGTTTTGCATTGGGTGCCAGTATGTACCCGATTGTTTTCCTTTTTTCTACAAGGTTGTTACTTCTTCCGCAAAGTTTTTTGACTTATTGGCTAGCATATCTCCGGCATCATCCAGTTTTTCCTTACCAGTACTTATCATTTCACCGATACGGGATGCAATATCGCTGGCTTTTTCAGCAATTTTTTTTCTTACCTCTCCACCTTTATCAGGTGCCAGTAGTATTCCTAATACTACACCAACAGCCGCCGCCCCTATAAGGCTTAGAATGATTTTGTTTGGATTTGACATAACTAAAATTTTTTGAGTTTTTATTATTTAAACAGATTTAATATCAATGATCTAAATAAATAATTGTGCCATTTTCGCCAAACTTATATTTTAATCCCACATGCGGAAGATTATCTACAAATTATTGATAACCACCTGTAAAAACAACTGGCATAGTTTTAGAAACTATTACGTTTATGAAAAGAGTATTAATTGTAGATGATGAAATAGACTTGTGTTTGATGATAAAGCTTTTCCTCACTAAAAAAAATTACGAAGTACATACAGCGCATACATTGAGCGATGGATTTAAAAAGATGAACTCCATTATGCCGGACTCTTTATTGCTGGATAATAATTTACCAGATGGTATGGGTTGGAAAGTTGCGGAAAATTTACATGAAAAATACCCGGATATGCAAATTACCCTAATCAGTTCTTATCATGCTACTAAAGAGTTTAAAGCCAGATTAGGTAATTCGATCAATATTTTAGAAAAACCGATTTCTTTACAGGATATTGAGCGTTATCTTTAAAGTAATTCGTCTTTTCATTCTGTTCGTCAAAAATAAAATGTTAATGCCTGCAGATCAAATTTACTGCAGGCATTATTTATTTAAATAAGCGGTCAACGGGTTGCCAACCTTAGCAAGGGCACTATCAAGCTAATAACAGTCTATTAAAGGTTGGCAACCCTGGGGCTAACCCTGCTTTTCGTGTTTAAACCAGCAAATCGCCGTGTACTCCTTCTTCCAACTGTTTTCCAGTAACAACTGATACTGCTATTTTTAACATCGCTACCATTTTTGTACTATCCCTATCCCAATAGTGGGCCTCATCGGTTTTTACTTTAATCAGGCATAGATCAGGGGCATTTTTTCCTTCAGGAAACCATGCTTTAATAATCGGGTTCCATTTATCTTCAATTGATTTCCTGTCATGTTCAATACTCGCCCTTCCACGCAGGTCCAGGTAACTGTCTTTGGAAGGATTGGCAAATACTAAATGTACAAGACTGTCTTTTTCAATGTCCTTTACTTTGGCAGATTGCCGGTTTGTAAAAAACCATATATTCCCATTCATATCTACTTCCATAACTATTGGCCTTGAATTATGAATGCCTGTTTGTATATTGGTAAAAAACATACAGGTACCAATATCTTTGATCAATGCCTGTAATTTTTCAACGGCTTCTTTGCTATTCAAATTTTTTTCCATTTTTTTTGTTTTAAAGTGGTATCGCAAAATACCGGGTGATGCAATTAAGTTTTATAAATTATTAAGCGGTACTCATTATTGAAAATTCCCTTCTCAGTTGCCCGGAATTATGTATGACCCCTTTAAAAAGATAGGTAGCCTGGGTGGTAGAATAAAAACATAGAAAATTATATGCCGGATTTAAAGACAAAGATATTCCCATTGCCTGCATCAGGACTTTGATACATGTGGAATTTTTTACACGAAATTTATTGGGGCTATTATATTTGCCATTTCGGTTACTTTTACAAATATAAAATCAGTACTAATTGTATCCCGAATCACCGCTTATTTTTGCAAATATATTTTTAACAGTACTGATCAATTCATCCAATAAAAAGATTTTAATCCTTAAATCATGCATTTTACAAAAAACATATTATTATCCGGAGCAGGTAACCGGCCGATGGCACTTGATATATTTTTTGAAAATGACCGGGTACAAAGGCCGGTGGTAATTTATGTTCATGGGTTTAACGGGTTTAAAGACTGGGGAAATTTTGACCTGATCGCCGCGGAATTTGCAAAGGAAGGGTACGTGTTAGTGAAATTTAATTTTTCGCATAATGGTACCACGCCTGATCATCCGGAAGAGTTCACCGACCTGGAAGCATTTGGTAATAATAATTATTCAAAGGAGCTGGAAGATCTTCGGCTGGTAATAGACTGGGTTTGCGATCCCCTGAACCACTATCATCAGGTGATAGATAACAATCAAATCTGTTTGGTGGGGCATAGCCTGGGTGGGGGCATTTCAATACTACAGGCTGCTGCAGACAAGCGGGTAAATAAATTAATAACCTGGGCAGGCATCAGCGAATGCAAAACTCCCTGGGGCGGCTGGCCAGCCGATAAAATGCAGGAGTGGCGGCAGTCAGGTGTTCAGTATTATACCAACAGCCGCACCAGGCAGCAAATGCCCATGTATTACCAATTGTATGAAGATTATATACAAAATCAGAAAAAGCTTGATATAAGTGAAGCCATCAAAAGCCTGGATATTCCAATATTGATTTGCCATGGCACATTAGATAGCGCTGTTCCGGTAGAAAAGGCATTTGAACTAAAGGACTGGCAACCTTCCTCACAATTATTTACCGTGGAAAGCGATCACGTATTTGGACGAATGCATCCGTGGACAGAGAAGTATTTGCCTCCGGCAATGGAAGCGGTAGTGAATGCAAGCCTGCAATTTTTGAAGTAAGTATTTCTTACAAAATCTTTAGGGCATCTCTAAAAACCTTCCTTATCCTCTCCTTTGGAGAGGAATTAAAGGTGAGGTTAAAACAAAAACACAGGTTTTTAGAGATGCCCTTTAAATTTTTGTTTTTGATTTATATTACTAACCTTGCTTTAAATACGGGTTAACTATGACGATCAGCATTATTATTCCCACTTTAAACGAAGAAAAAAATATTGGCAGGCTAATCCGTTACCTGCTTCAACATAACCATTCAGCCGTATTGGAAATAATTGTTTCTGACGGAGGCAGCAGCGATGATACGATGGGGATTGCCCTTGCGGCGGGAGCAAAATCAGTGATAGCTCCGCAGCAGGGCAGGGCTATCCAAATGAATTACGGTGCAATGATGGCAAGCGGGGATATTTTTTATTTCATTCATGCCGATACTATACCTCCTGAATCTTATGCCACTGATATTCTACATGCTGTCAGGAATGGTTTTGATTTTGGCAGGTACAGAACCCGTTTTGAAGGAAGCAAATGGATCTTAAAAATTAATGCCTTTTTTACCAGGTTTGATTGGTTTGTTTGCCATGGGGGCGATCAAACCTTATTTATTACAAGGAATCTTTTTGGGTCATTAAATGGATATGATGAAAGGATAACGATTATGGAGGAGTACGATCTTACTGTGAGGGCCAAAAAACTAAGGAAGTATAAAATATTGCGAAAGGCTTCTTTAATTTCTGCCAGGAAATATGACCAGAATTCCTGGTGGCAGGTTCAGAGAGCTAACTATATTATTGTTAAGATGTATAAAAAAGGCGCTTCGCAGGATAAGCTGGTGAAACGGTATAATGAACTGATCAAATACAGGGGATGTTTGTAACAAAATATACTTATTGGAAATTATTTTTGGGCCAAACTTCCTTATTTCAATTTAGATGTATTGCTGTCGCATTTCTATAAAATCATTATTTTTTGGTTACAGGCATTTGTATTTCATAGCAGCCCCGAAATAATACCGAAAGGTCGGCACAGGTCGGGATTTCGCAATACAGTTTTTTGTCCAGGCTATACTGCCCTGCTCAACATCGTCGTGTTATGCTTATCCCGAATTTCGGGGCTCTTCTATACAACCATATTTTTTGTCCGGGCTAAGAAGCTATGTGGAGCATCGTTGCATTGATAATCCCGATAGCGTATGCGTATCGGGACAGTCTATCCCGATAGAGAAGCGTATCGGAACCCTTCTATACAACCATACTTTTTTTGTTGTCCGGGCAGAAGAATTTCATGGCGTCATCGTTGCATCGCCCTCTTGTACTGAATACCATTGGGGAACTTTAATTGCGTTTTATGTTCGACACATCAAATTTCTTCGTCCCGTAGGGACATAATATCGGTAGCCAGAAAAAGGCACATTCATAGTCCCGTAGGGACGTGATAACATTCCAGGATTTTTTAAGTTTTCCACTGTCCCTAAATTCTTTATATCACGTCCCTACGGGACTTTTTGAAATTATAATAACCTGTATTTCTACCAATATCCCTTCCGCCGCGGCGGAATAATAGTGAACATTGATTTATTGTTACCGGAAATCCACAATTTATAAATGTTCATGCTTACCGCCGTTACAGGACTCTATTCTACCGCATATCGGGCAACTTTTCTCCCGATGCATCGGGATTATTAGCGAAACATCAGCCCCGGTTTATTTGGGTACTTGCCCCGATTTTTTATCGGGGCATCCCGATGTTACACTTGAATCGGGAGTACTGAATACCAATCGGGATATTTGACCACGCCTTAAGAACCGCCCGGCATAACACAATTAAAGATCCCCAATGGTATTCAGTACAAGAGGGCGATGCAACGATGCTGCCCATTGCTTCTCTGCCCGGACAACAAAAAAGCTTATTCACGTTTTTATCCGTTGTGCAGTATAGATTAGTTTGCTTCGGTAGTTGGCCGTGAGGCACAACGACGGCTTTCTGAATAGGGTGGTTTTTTTTAGTGTTGTGCTTACGAAAATAAAAAGAACGAAACTATCCTGCAGGCCGCTGTTGTGCCTCACGGCCAACAGCCGAAGCTTGCACCATAAAAGTAATTTCGATAAAAAATGTACAGTTATTAAATATGCTTTTTCAAATACATTTTAAAACAAACTAATTTTGACCAACTCAATTAAACAAAAATGAAAGAAAAAAAATCAACTACTATTTCCCGGAGAAACTTCATGGGAACTACTGCCAAAGCATTGGCAGGTTTTATGATTATCCCGCGGTATGTATTGGGGGGTAAAAGCCCGTCAGGCTTATTTTATACCGCCCCAAGCGATATCATCACATTGGGATTTATTGGAACAGGTAAACAAGGCCGTGGGCTTACTACCAGCTTTCTTGGTACTGGTGAAGCCCGCATTGTAGCATTGAGTGAAGTGTATAAAGCAAAAGCC
>JANOTW010000721.1:0-4100 GCA_031416575.1 Ferruginibacter sp. | reverse complement strand
GCCGTAGGTATTAAATACAACCCGTCCGCGGTTACATGATACATTTGCCCTTCCTTATCCGGCAACTGCCCGGTGCCGTAAGCGGAGGCTTCATTCACCAGCAGCGGTGGTAAATATTCCGTATAGCCCGCCGCTGTATTATAATCTAAAAAATATTGAATCAACGCTCTTTGCAATTTAGCGCCCTTGCCTTTATACAAAGGAAAGCCGCTGCCGGTTATCTTGGCGCCGGTTTCAAAGTCCACCAGGCCATATAGCTTTATCAGGTCCCAGTGTGGAACTGCGTTTGGTGGTAGGGTTGGTTTATCGCCACCTTCCTTTATTGTTTCGTTTTCGGCTGCACTATTTCCTTTTTTAACGGAACTGTGCGGAAGGTTGGGCAATTTTATTATTTCTTCCTGCAATTGTTTTTCGGCAGTTACCAGTTGTTCGTTCAGTTGTTTAAGAGTTGATTTGTGTTCCATAAATTTACTCATGTTTTTACCCATCACTTCTTTTTGCCCTCTACTTGCCAACAAACCAATAGCTTTACTGATGATATTTATTGTGCCCTGCAATGTTTCAGTTTCCACTTTTAATTTACGCACCTGTTCATCGAGTTCCACTACTTTATCCACTACTGATAAATCATTGAAATATCTAACACTTAACCTTTCTTTCACCAATTCAGTGTGCTGGCGGATAAAACTGATCTGTAACATTTTTATGAAAATTTTGCCAAAGGTAATGTTTTGATTTTTTTATGAACCAAACTGAAAAGCCCTGATTTAACTTCAGTGGCAGCCTGTCCCGAAAAAATCGGGATCGCACCTTTGAAAATTTGTGCTGCTATTAAGCTTTTATCAATGCGCAGATTGGCGCTTTTAAATTTATATTTGCAAAATGCAACATGCAAAAGATGATTTACAGATAAGGTGGCTCAAGCTTCGCATTAAATTGAAAGAAACATACAGTATTAAACCCGATATGGATGGCGTGCTTTTTTTAATAGGCGTTCAGGAACTGGGTAGCGGAAAGCAGGTTTACACCAAGGAACAAAAACAGGATCTCATGCACATTGCCGTTTGTACGGTATTAATGCAAAGCGGATATTACATTATGGAAGGCTATGATGAGGAAGGGTGGCCCCACTTTAACCAATTAAAAGCGCTTCCCGAATTTAACCTCTATGAGCAGGAAAATTTTTTAAAAGACCATGTTTTGCTTTACTTTGAACAGTTTTTTAAAAATGACAATTAAACACCATGCAAATTTTTTGTAGGCTTATCCTCGCTATATCCGTATTATTCACCGTAGCTGTTTCACATGCCCAGGTAAAGAAAAAAGTAGTAAAAAAGACCACAGCCACTCCCGTAAAACCAACAGGAAAACTCATGGCAAAACCAAAGGCGCCTGTTACCTTACCGCCTGTTAAGCCATCCGGCGCAAGAGTAAAAATAACCACGGATATGGGTGAAATAGTAGTTCGGTTATTTGACAAAACACCGCTGCACAGGGATAATTTCATTAAGCTGGTGAATGAACATTTTTACGATAGTTTGATTTTTCACAGGATCATCGCCGGCTTTATGATACAGGGTGGCGATCCGGAAAGTAAAAATGCGCTTCCGGATATTATGCTGGGCAAGGGGGACGTTGGCTATAAAATCCCGGCTGAGTTTGATTCCACCTTATTTCATAAAAAAGGGGCGCTGGCGGCGGCCCGGAACAATAACCCGGAAAAGGCCAGCAGCGGATGCCAGTTTTATATTGTACAGGGAAAAAAATATGCGGAGGAGGAACTGAATATGATTGAAATGCAAAGGGGCATTTATTTTTCGCCGGCCAAACGCATGACCTATAAAATGCTGGGAGGCACACCAAAACTGGATATGGATTACACTGTGTTTGGTGAAGTGGAAACTGGTATTGAAGTGGTGGATCAGATAGCACAGGCACAAAAAAATAATTATGACCGTCCGGTAAAAGATATTCACATGAGGATGGAGGTAATAAAATAAGTATAACACCTGTCTAAATAAGAGTGCATATCAAATTGTCGCTTTTTATAAAGTGGTCGGTGAGACACCGACCACGGCGGGGCTACCCCTGGCTGGTGGGACACCAGCCAGCGACAATTTGGTATGCACCCCCAAATAATTCATTCAGTGGGGGAATAAAAAAATGGATTAATTTGCAAACACTTTTATTTTAATAAACATATATCAAAACCCCTCAACTAAATAATTATGAACTTTCCAGAAAATCTCCGCTACACTAAAGACCATGAATGGGTATCTTTAGAAGGCAACGTTGCCACTATTGGCATTACCGACTTTGCCCAGGGTGAATTAGGCGATATCGTTTACGTGGATATTTCCGCCAAAGGAAAAGCGCTGGCTGCTGAAGAAGTATTTGGTACTGTGGAAGCAGTAAAAACCGTAAGCGATCTTTTTTTACCGGTACCCGGAACCATTACAGAAATAAACCCTGCATTAGATGCGCAACCAGAGCTGGTTAACACGGATCCTTATGGTGCAGGGTGGATGATAAAAATGACCGTTGACAATGTAGCAGATATAGAAAAACTGATGACTGTGGAAGCTTATACCGCACTTGTTGCATAATTACCCTCTAAACTTACCTGCCATAAAGGGCGGTAGTTTTTTCAGCCAAAGGTGGAGAGGATTTTAAACCTCTAAATAAATGATGCGTATTAATATTTATAAGTTTATGCCAGGCATTGCCTGGTTTTTTGTTGTGCTGGTTTTATTATGTATGCCCGGAAATGAAATCCCTTCAGCTAAATGGTTCGATAAAATTTTTGTAGATAAGTGGATCCACATAGGTGTATTTGGTTTGCTGGCATTGCTATTCATGTTACCTGTAGCCCTGTCGCCAATGGATAAAAAAGAAAAGTTACAATACTTTATCCGCATCGCAATTGCAACGTCTGTATGGGGTTTAACTACTGAATTCATTCAGAAGTACCTGGTAACCGGCCGCAGCTTCGACCTGTTGGATTGGGCGGCGGATAGCCTGGGCGCATTTATCTCTTTTATATTTTGCAGAAAAAAGTATCTATAGAACTAAATTAACCGGGGGGATTAAAACTAAAGGGCAATTGATAATTGATTAATTGATAATTCTTCTATTTTCCAGATTTAAAAAAGTGAAAACTTGTTTGCAGTTTTTTTTCGCCCTGGCGCCTAATATATCTGATGGTTGAAATAAGGATGTTTGATTCGTTTAGATCAAAACAGCGATACCTATACTGCACAACGGATAAAAACGTGAATAAGATTTTTTGTCCGGGCAGGGAAGCAATGGGCATCATCGTTGCATCGCTTGCCGACAGTATTTGTCGGCATCCCGATGTTACACTTGAATCGGGACTTGTACCGAATACCATTGTGGATCTTTAATTGCGTTTTAAATTAACCATTTTTACCCCTTTTGGGGATGGGGGTAACCTGTTTTTTTTTATTGAACAAAACAAAATTTCACTGATTTACCCGTTGTGCAGTACCCTTTCAAAATCCCCTCACATTAAAAGATTAAATGTTTTTTAATTCGGGGGCTGCAAAAGCGATGTATGCACAAAAGTACAAGAGCGCCAATATAAGCTTCGGCTGATGTTTCGCTAATTAAAACGTGGGTAAAGACCCCCAATGGTATTCAGTACAAGAGTACCCAAATAAGCGGGGGCTGATGTTTCGATATTAATCCCGATGCATCGGGAGAAAAAATTTACAGGTCATTTAATTTCAAAGACGAACTGTTTTTTAAAGGGAGGCATAATTTGAAGACCCTGTTTTGCCCCAGGCCCTCCCGATGAACCGGGACAGGCTTTCCCGAAAAATCGGGATGTTCCAAAAGGGCATTTTCATTTAGTTAAGAAAAAATGAGAAATTCAATTCGTCCCGTTAGGGACGATATGTGAAATGGATTATGAGGTTTATACCAAAATTGGTTGAAACTGAAGTAAAGCACATACCAATCCTACGGATCGAAAAAACATATCCATTTATTGATTGCTACCCACTTACTGTTCCTACGGAACATAATAACAATTTCGCTTTACTAAATGACATTGCCCTTGCCGAAATATCGGGATGTTC
>JANOTW010000720.1:0-4214 GCA_031416575.1 Ferruginibacter sp. | reverse complement strand
TAAGAGGCGGTTTTCCGGGCCATGCAGTTATAGTTATGGATGTAGCTGAAAATGCAGATGGTAAAAAAATATATTTACTAGCACAAAGCTATATGCCTGCGCAGGATATTCATGTGCTGGTGAACCCAATAAATACAATTTTATCTCCATGGTATGAGATGAATGGAAATGAATTGATACAAACACCGGAATATATATTTACCAGTGAAGAACTGAAGAGGTGGTAAGCGCACCCCTGATGAATGTTACCTGCTACTATTACCATTAAATAAAACAGGTGGTTTACTTTTTATTATTATAATAACATCCCCCACTTTTAGCAGTCCGGTTTGCTTAAACAACATGTTTTGCCCAAAATAAATCTTATTGTTTAACATTCTGTATCCAGCTAATGTTTTTAATGGCTCTTTTGCTGTATGGGCATTGGTTTGGTTAATGGTAGTAACCACACACCGGGAACAAAGTTTTACTCCATACAGATCAATTTGGTTAATCAATATGTGTTCCATTAAATCTTCATCGTGAGGCTGCCCGCCGGTAAATACGATGTTGGGCCTGAAACGGTTCATGGGCAATGGCTGAGCCAACCGGCTATTCAAATCATACAGCGATGGCTGCCCGATCATTAATTAAGGGTAGCCATCCGAAAAATTAGTTAGCTCATTTTGGCGGGCATAGCGTTCATCCACTTTTCGCTTTTCATGATCGGGCATATAAACCAATCTGCACTGCATTGATAATTTATTTGAAAACCATTCATCCGCGGTTTCGCACACATATTGCGCTTCACATTCATCATCCCACACTTTTACTTTGCTGGTGGCTTTGGGTGCAGGCTGTAACGGTATCGTTAATTTATCGGCAATATTGTTTTTATGATAAATTACCAGCTTATTTTTTTCAATAGCCGTTTGCAATAAACTCATGACAGGATGTTCCCTTTGGGTAAGAAAATGATTGCCGGCATCCACCAGCATCCACCTTCTGTCGTATTGCAAACCCCTGTCGGTTAGTTGTGCGGATGAAATTTCAATTCCTCCCAGCGATTTGACGGGATAAATAAATAGTTGGCTGATGGTGTACATATTTCAAAGGTGGTGTTTTTATTTCTTTTTAATGGTATGGGGTTGCTGGTGGGTGCATCCCAAATTCATCCTGCCCTGGAAGCGCAACAAAGCAGTATACACTTTTTTAAAATGAATGGTTGGCAGTTATTAAATATTGGTCTGCTTAACCCTGCGTTTGACCTCACCCCCAACCCCTCTCCGAAGGAGAGGGGAGCTTGACCCTGAAAATTTGAGGGTCTATGGAAGGTTGGCAACCCTCAGCGGCAATTTGGGATCCACCCGTTGTTGTTTATTTTGATAGGATGTAGTAGGCAGGGAATATGAAAAACCACAATTTTTAATAACAGGCCCACCTTAGGAACAGGCTGCGGCCTGTTCCTACAACATTGCAGGGTGACCAATTAAATAGCAGGCTAAAGATCCACATAGATATAATGTTGAATGGATCCGCTAACCAGCGGGTACTGAAGTCAAATCAGGGTTATTAGTTCGTAACCAAAATTGTATTTTTCGTGGTACATTTGGTAACAAAACCTATTCAAAAAATGAAACCTACCATCATCATAGAATATTGTCCTAAATGCCACTGGCTGTTAAGGTCAGCTTATATGGCGCAGGAACTGCTTACAACTTTCGCTGATGACCTTAAAGCGGTAACATTGCAACCCAGTGAAATAAATGGCGATTTTCATATCACTATCAATGACAAAAAAATATTTGACCGGAAAGAGTTCGGGGGCTTCCCGGAAATAAAAGAATTAAAACAGATGGTCCGTGATGTAGTAAACCCGGAGAAAAGTTTAGGGCATGCGGATACTAAACCACACCACATTGATCACCATTGATCCTAAATTAAAGATACCATGCTTGGCGTAATTTTATGCGGTGGACAAAGTACAAGAATGGGTACTGATAAAGGCCTGATTAAACTACATGCCAATACCTGGGCGCAAACCGCGGTGGATAAAATCTCCTCCCTTCATTTGAATGTGGTTTTATCCGTCAACACAATTCAATACAACGATTATTTATCCGTATTTTCCGAAACCCAATTAATTAAAGACGATGATGGCCTGCAGGTAAAGGGGCCGCTGGCGGGTGTTTTAAGCGTTCATGCGCAATACCCTAACGAAGATCTATTTGTACTGGCCTGTGATATGCCTTTAATGGTTGCCGCTATTTTAAACGAACTCCTGTTAGCCTATCAGGAACATCCTGCAGCAGATGCTTATATTTTTACAAATGAAGGTGAACCGGAACCGCTTTGTGCGATCTATACCGCAAAAGGTTTATCATACATCATTCATTTATTAAAAGCAAAAGAGCTTACGAAACACAGTATGAAATTTATGCTGGAACACATTCATGCTTTTACAATTCCGCTGAATGAGGAACAAAAAAAATATTTTCGCAATTTTAATGCTCATGCGGAACTGAATGGGTTGTAAGCGTTGATGGTTGATGGTTCATAGTTGATGGTTGATAGTTTCAGTTTTTCTTGAGCTGGCTTACATTTGGCAACGAAGATTGACTATTGGCCAATCGCTTAGACTCTTTTTTACCATGAACCATGAACCATAAACCATCAGCTATATTTTATGCTTAACATAACATGAGCTTACCCTTATCAATTTTTTTAAATTCCCCTAAGGGCGCTTCACATAATTGGCAACAAAAAGTGGCTGGCAAATTTTCAAACGGGGTGCCAGCCAAAATACCATTTTCCGGCTCGCCTGCTTTTTCATCATACACCGAAAGGCAATGGCTGCACTGGTGCACATAAGTAACTTTCAAAGGCTTAGCGTACATTTCTTTTTTAGCAACTTCCTTTTTAGGCGCAACAGCCGGCAGTGTTTGGTGATGTACATAATAAGTAAGGATGGCACGCCTTAATTGTTCCGCCAGCAAAAATTTCGGATTGCCTTTACTATAGATGGTTCCCGTTCTTTCGTTGGGATTAAAATTGTTGGCGCATAAAATATCATACACATGAAAAAAACCAATTCCCGCAATGGTTATCAATGGCCTTTTTCGTACCAGTATGCTGCTAAACACTTCACTTTTTTTTCTTGTTTTTATTCCTATACAAATCCCGAATGTGCGGGTATCATCAGTATGCAGGTCCTTTAATAAATAATTCTTCAACTCCAGCCCCTCTTTACAATTATCTTCTACCTGAAAGTTGAGTTCATTGGCCGCATGGCGTACATTTATCTGGTGTTTGGCCAGCAGGCTGTTCCAATAAACCCGGTCCTTTTCTTCAATGTTTTTTATGATGATCGTTTTCCATGGAGTAGAGCATAACTGCCCGATCTTTGTTTGTAAACACAACTGGCACAACTCCTTTAAAAATTTTATCGAAAACATTTCATCCCGCCTGTAAATGCCCAGCCAGTATTTATCCTGGTAGCGGTTTAAACCTTCATAATAAGGCAAATTAAATGTTGGCAGAATGGCAGGCGAACCCGATGTTTTGGTGATATAATTTTGCCTGCTTACCAATTCAAAAAGATCTTCGCCTTTAGCATTTGGATTATCATAAAACTGCTCTTCATGCAAAAAAATCAATTCCTCAATATGCTTGCTCATGCGGGCTACATCATTGGTGTAAACCATTTCTTTCCATTCGTAAATGATATTTGTTTTTGGGAAACGGATAAACAAATGCCAGAAATGCTGGGCTTGTAAAGATGCCACCCAATTGATATTGCCGGTAAGCATTGGCGTAAAACTCTGGTTGCTGTCAGAGATATTTATTTTGAGCCGCGGCTGATAATCCATCAAATCAAAAATGTCTTTATACACTCCTTCGCTCAACCAGGTATTGGTAATAAAAACTTCTTCCGCGGGATATGAGCTGATGATATTGGGACAGGCATCATTATCCACTTCAAAAAAAAGCCCCTGCAATTCCAATTGCTCTTTTAAAATTCCATAGTTATCATTCAGCACTTCCAGCAACAACTGCTGGCGCAAACCAAAACTCACTTTGGCAACACCGGCTTTACCGGCAGCAACCAATATATTATACAATTCGCCCGGTGAAATAATGCCACCGCGGAAATTGATTTTTATTGTTAGCGAGTATTTCATTGTTACATTTTAATTAAAAATAAATGTTGTCCGGGCAGAAGGTTTTCATGGCAT
>JANOTW010000719.1:0-2977 GCA_031416575.1 Ferruginibacter sp. | reverse complement strand
GTATCAAGGTCAAGGTGGGTAATATGTCTTTCAATAGTTAGTAACATGAATTATAATTCTGCATATTTTCTTTCTTTATAACCTGCTTTATACATTTTATGAACTTCAATATTGTACACCCCAAAATCTGAAACAACCTTACCCGTTACTTTATAAAACCCTCTGCCTTTTAATGGATAGTTGCGTAAAGATTCAGGGAAGTGAACGGTATCAATCCAGTCTAAATTCACATCAAGGAAAGTTCCAAAACTCATCCTGTCGTTTCTTACTGTTGTCACCACTTTGTAATCTATAAAATAAATCAGCACCGTAACGATTTTATTAAGGTTTGCAGCCAGGTCTTTAGCCAGTAAATATTTATATGGATCATCATTTACGAGATCAAAAGGGTTGCCTAATGTAAAGTCCAATATTTCCAGTTCATCATATAAATCATCCAAAGGATAATCAACTAACTCAGGCAGTTTAAAATTGATAGGGGCTTCCTCAAACATTGACTTTGCAGCCGGAACATGCGATACATTTTTCTTTTGCAAAAAATTGGCTTCCCATAACAGTTGTTTTTTCTTTTTTCCGGTAAAACGAAAAGCGCCAATACTTACCAAAATATTCAAAAGTTCCTTGGTAATATTTGTTCTTTCAATAAAGTCCTGCAAGTGCAGGAACAATCCATTTTTATTTCTCTCCTCCAGGATTATTTCCACCATATTTTGCTGGAAAGACTTGATATGAATAAAACCTGTATATACATCATTGCCCCTGATGCTGGTATAATATTCACTTTCATTTACACAAGGCGCATGTACAACAGCGCCTGTTTTCCTTAGTTCTAAAAAATATAATTCCCGGCTGTAAAAGCCGCCGAAATTATTGATTACCGCCACCATAAATTCCTTTGGGTAATAGGTTTTTAAAAACAAGCTTTGGTAACTCTCCACCGCAAAAGAAGCTGAGTGTGCTTTGGAAAAACTATAACCTCCAAAACTTTCAATCTGCCGCCATACTTCAGCGGTAATAGCATCGGGGTAATTTCTTTCTTTGCAATTCAAAAACCATTTCTCTTTAATCCGCAACATCTCCTGGTTGCCACGGTATTTACCACTCATGGCCCGGCGTAAAATATCTGCCTCACCCATATCCAAACCGGCAAAATGATGCGCCACTTTTATCACATCTTCCTGAAACACCATTACGCCAAACGTTTCATGGAGCAACTCTTTCATTATAGGGTGGATGTAATCAATATTTTCAGGGTAATGGTATCTTTCAATGTATGCCTTCATCATACCACTGCTGGCCACACCGGGGCGTATGATGGAACTGGCTGCCACAAGGGTTATATAATCATCACATTCCAGCTTTTTAAGCAATTGCCGCATGGCAGGGGATTCTATATAAAAACATCCAATGGTTTGCACATGCTTAATCTGTTCGCTTACCCGTTTATCTTTCTTGAATTTCTTGAAATCGTGGATGTTTACATCAACACCCTGATTTTCTTTTATCAGGCGTAAACTTTCTTTAATGTGCCCAAGCCCACGCTGGCTTAAAATATCCAGTTTATACAAACCCACATTCTCTGCAACAAACATATCCATCTGCACCGTGGGGAAGCCTTTTGGCGGCATAAACACCGTTGCATATTGGTAAATACATTCTTCCGAAATCAACATGCCGCCGGGATGAATAGACAAATGATTCGGGAAATTTTCAATCAACTTTCCATAGCGTAAAATCAGTTGTTGTATTTTATCATCGGGGTTGATACCTGCGGCCAACTGGTCTATTTCTTCTTTGGGAAATCCAAAAACTTTCCCCAATTCTCTCACCACTGCCCGATATTGAAAAGTGGAATACATACCCAATAAAGCCACCTGCTTTTTACCGTAGCGTTTAAATACATAATCAATCACTTCATCCCTGTCGAGCCAGCTAAAATCAATATCAAAGTCGGGCGGCGAAGTACGGTGTGGATTTAAAAAACGTTCAAAATACAAATCCAGTTCTATCGGGTCCACATCTGTTATTTGCAGGCAATATGCCACAATAGAGTTGGCACCACTGCCACGGCCTACATGATAAAATCCTCTCGACTGTGCATAGCGTATAATATCCCATGTGATAAGAAAATAAGCATTAAATCCTAATTCATTAATAATCTTTAATTCTTTGGTTACTCTGTCGGCAGCTATTTTATTTTTTCCATAGCGGAAGGCAAAACCATCAGCGGTTAATTTCTTTAATAATATCCTGTCGTCCTCCTTTGTACTGCTGAATATCTTTTTGTTTTTATCCGTTTTAAAATCCATTTCAATATTGCAACTGTCAATCAGCTTGTAAGTATTGGTTACAATAAAAGGATATTGCCTGAAGGCATCCAGCAATGCAGCCGGTGGCACAAAATATTCATCCGGGCTGCATTCATCGGCTTTGGATAATTTGGAAAGCAACACATTTTTATCAATAGCCCTCAGCAAGCGGTGAACATTGAAATAAGTTTTATTTTGAAAAGTAACCGGCTGCCGGATGATCCATTTGTCTGCCGTGGCCTTTAAATAAATACTGAACAGTTTATTTACTTCACACGGCAGCACACCAATTTTTTCATTGCCAAATAATTGCCCCGGTTCTTTACCGCCTAAAGGATAAATAACAAAGCCATCCCATGTATCTGTAAAAAATGGCGCTTCCAATGCTAAAACAGGGAAGGGCTTGTCTTCCTGAAAATGTTGTGACAGAAATTCATTAATCCACAACAGCCCTTTGTTGTTGGCAGCAATTAAAATGTACAACAATTGCCCTTCATTACGAACCTCAGCACCCGTAATGGGTTTTATGCCCTCCTCCCGGCAATAATTTACAAAGTCCCATATATCGCAGGTGGAGTTGATATTGGTTAATGCCAGGGCAGTTACGCCATTGTCCACAGCGGCTTTTACCAGTTCTTTGCTTGAAAAAGTGCCGTAGCGGAAGCTGA
>JANOTW010000718.1:0-1521 GCA_031416575.1 Ferruginibacter sp. | reverse complement strand
GTTTCGAATGTACCGGATTCTACCTGTACCATTGGTATCACTGTTTCCAGGCCTTCCACTAATTTGATGATGGGTTCTTCAGGTTCCAGGCCTCCTGAAAGGATCATGCCTGCCACTTTTGGGTAATTTTTTGAAAGATTGGCCTGGAGCATCGCAACAATGATATCGGCCCTGTCACCAGGCGTTACTATTAGTGTATTTTCTTTAAGGCGGGTTAGGCAGTTTCTCAATTGCATGGCGCCCACAATGAAATGATCAACCTGGTTGGATAACAGGCTGTTTCCAAATAGCACTTTCCCTTTTACAGCTTCCACTATTTCCTTCATGGTTGGGTTACCTAAATCCTTATTGAATGGAATGATGGCGCTTAATACATCTTTTGGCAGCCGGTCGTTTAATATACGCTTCAATTCATCAACATGGGCAGGATTTATTTTATTGGCGATTATTGCCAACACGGGTACTTCCTTATCATTCAAAACCTGGTAGTTGGATAAAATATCATTTCCAATTTCTTCCGGTGTATTAATGTCGGCTTTAGTAACTAATATCAGGGGGATACCCAGGTTTTTTGCGATAGCGATATTTGAATCAAATTCAAAAGAAGCGCCCTCCCCATTAAAGTCCGTTCCTTCCACTACCACAAAATCATGTCTTTCTTCCAGTTTTTTAAATTTAGTAATAATGGTATCAATGATATAGGAATTATTTCCTTCGCTGCGGTGTTGCAACAACTCATCGTAGGTAAAAGCGAAAGTATCCGTGTAATCGAGCTTCAATCCAAATTGAGTAATTATCGTATCAATATGGATGTCTTTACTTGTTTCCGCAGGCTGATTCACAATTGGTTTAAAATAGGCGATATTCTTGATCTTGCCTACTAAAATATTCATCAGTCCTAAAGTTATTACAGACTTACCGCTATTGGGTTCGGACGAAGCGATATATATGGCCTTAGACATGCTATGGGTTTTTTTTATTTTGAAAAGCCTGGGATGTTGGCAAAAGTCGGTGAAATATTGTAAACCGCTTATGACAGGAATCATTACGATAGCTAACATTGGTATCCGTCATGGAATTATCAGGGAAGGGGTTAATCCCATTTTGATAATCCCGGAATTCCTTTAGGGGTTCGGGGTACCTCATTTACGAGGCGGGGCAGGAAGTTCTGAACCTAATTCAAAATGACACATAAGGCAAAAAATAAGCCCCGGTATTATGCCGGGGCTATTCTATATCTTAAACTGAAAATCCGTTTTCAAAAATAATGATTACACATCTATCCTGGCATATTTGGCATGCGTTTCAATGAACTGCCTTCTTGGTGGTACTTCATCTCCCATCAACATGCTAAATACAAGATCAGCTTCAGCGGCGCTTTGAATAGTAACTTGTTTCAGGGTCCTGGTTGCAGGGTTCATGGTTGTTTCCCACAATTGATCGGCATTCATTTCACCCAAACCTTTATAACGCTGCGTAGTTACGCTATCATCTTTTCCCTGTCCAAACCGGGCTATCAGG
>JANOTW010000717.1:0-4190 GCA_031416575.1 Ferruginibacter sp. | reverse complement strand
CCCGAAAGTTTTAAACCCGGCAAACAACCTGCGCATGATGAAATGCTTTTTATCGTCATTCACCAGGCTTATGAATTATGGTTTAAACAAATACAATTTGAAATAGATTCTGTTTTGGAAATTATGCGCAGGCCGGCATTGAATGACAACTCTCCCGAATTACAAACCATTGTACACCGCCTTACAAGAGTTACTACCATCCTGAAAGTATTGGTGCAGCAAATAGATATTATCGAAACCATGTCACCCATGGACTTCCTGGATTTTAGAGATATGCTCCGGCCCGCTTCCGGTTTTCAAAGCTGGCAGTTTAAAAAACTGGAAGCCAAGCTTGGTTTGAAATTTGAAAACCGTCACGGACAGGAATATTACACTTCACAGTTGAATGAAAATGAAGTGGCCATTATTAAAGAAGCGGAAAAGACGGATTCTGTTATTGATCTTCTCAACACCTGGCTGGAGCGTATGCCTTTCATTAACGACAACGCATACTGGACAAATTATCAGCCCGTTTCCGGTAATCATCAACCGCCCATTTTCTGGAACGACTATGAATATATTTACGTGAACAGCTTAGCCGAAGCGGAGAAAAACAATGAAGCATTTTTTAAACAAATATTCAATGATGGTTCACGGGGCAGCAACCGGTTATTAAGTGCGAAAGCCTGCCGGTCCGCTTTATTCATCATGCTATATCGTGGCTATCCCATGCTGGAACTGCCTTTCCAGTTATTGGATACCTTACTTGAAATAGATAACCAGTTAGGCAACTGGCGCTATCGCCACATCAATATGGTACAGCGGATGATTGGTACCCGTATAGGCACGGGTGGCAGCAGTGGAGCAGGTTATTTAAAAGCCGCCATGGATAAACATTATATTTTTAAGGAAATAGCCCAGCTCAACAGCTTTCTAATTGACAGGAGAAAACTGCCTGTATTACCAAAGAAGTTAACGGATAAGCTGGCATATAATTTTGGTTAATTGTAAAGATGCTTGCCTTATTAAATCGACTCTTTCAATTTTGCTATCACTTCATCCACTTCGGCTTTTGAATTGTGTTTACAAAAACTAAAACGAACTGTAACCTGGTTGGGATTATTATTTATGGCACGGATCACATGGCTTACCTGTTCAACCCCCGATGTACAGGCGCTGCCCCCACTTGCGCAAATATTATTGATATCAAGATTAAATAACAGCATTTCAGATTTTTCAGATTTGGGAAAACTCGCACTCAATACAGTATACAGGCTGCTACCTAAAACATCCCCGTTAAAAGCTACCTGGGGGATATTCTTTTTCAACTCCTCGTACATATAATATTTTAAAGTACCAATGAAGTCCCTGTCGGCATCAAAACCTGCTGTGGCTATTTCCAAAGCTTTTGCAAGCCCCACAATACCGTAGATATTTTCGGTACCAGCCCTCATGTTCCGCTCCTGGCCACCGCCATGTATAAAAGGTTGGATACGTACGTTTTCATTAATGTACAAAAGCCCCACCCCTTTAGGGCCGTGAAATTTATGAGCAGCCGCCGTTATAAAATGCACGGGTGTGTTTCTTAAATCAAAAGGGAAATGGCCAACCGTTTGCACCGTATCGCTATGAAAAACAGCGTTGTACAATTTGCATAAATTACCCACCGCATGTATATCCAGGATATTTCCTATTTCGTTATTGGCATGCATCAGGGTTACTAATGTTTTCGCTTCCGCAGCAGCCAATAATTTTTCAAGATCTTGCAGGTCAACATGGCCATCCGGCAACAATTTTGCATAACTCACTTTAGCCCGGCCTGCATTATTTAAATATTCAACTGTATGAGAAACCGCATAATGTTCTATAGCTGAAGTAATAATATGCTTGCACCCCAAATCCCTTACTGCTGAAAGGATAGCGGTGTTGCTGCTTTCGGTGCCCCCACTTGTAAAAAATATTTCCGCCGGATGTGCATTTAAAATTTTAGCTACACTTTTTCTTGCTTGCTCAATGGCCATTCTTGTTTCCCTTCCATAGGAATAAATGGAAGACGGGTTGCCAAACTTTTCCGTAAAGTAGGGCATCATTGTTTCAAGTACCAGCGGGTCAAGAGAAGTAGTAGCTGCGTTGTCGAAGTAAATTCTGTTCATATATAACCCAACCCCAAAAGGGCTTTTATAGTTTAATAATTCAAAGTTCATTTGCAATACAAAAGTTCAATTTAATAACTGCCTTACCCGGCAAACCATGTTTGTGTTTACTTCGTTTCTGTTATTTTTATTTGAGTTCCATTAAACGCCGTTTTTTTTTGTTGTGCAAGCTGAGGCGTTTCATGGCAGCATCGTTGTGTTATGTTAATCCCGATTTTTATCGGGACTCCCTTGTACTGCATACCATTGGGCATCTTTTCCCACGTTGTATTGAGAAGGAGGAGCATGGTTTTACATCACCTCGCTGATATCTTTCATCAATCGCCTGGCGATATTAGCTGCAGTTGTTTCAAAATTACTTTCCGCATATATCCGGATAATTGGTTCGGTATTACTGGTGCGTAAATGCACCCAGTCCGTATCGAATTCTATTTTCAATCCATCTTCAATATTGATGGGCTGGTTTTTATATTTATCTTTTATCTTTTCGAAAACCGATTTTACATCCACACCTTCTTCCAGCTTGATCTTATTTTTGCTGATAAAATAATCGGGAAATGAATTGCGTAATTGCTTGGCGGTTTTTTTTGTCTTTGCCAGATGGGTTAAAAACAAGGCTATTCCAATAATTGCATCCCTGCCATAATGCAAATCCGGAAGAATAATACCACCGTTGCCCTCACCCCCGATCACAGCGTTTACTTCCTTCATTTTATTCACTACGTTTACTTCGCCTACCGCACTGGAAAAATATTCCCCGCCATGTTTTAACGTAATATCTTTTAACGCACGGGTAGATGACATGTTGGAAACGGTATTCCCTTTTCGATTACCGAGTACATAATCCGCTACCGCTACCAATGTATATTCTTCTCCAAACATGCTGCCGTCTTCACATACAAAGCAAAGCCTGTCCACATCAGGGTCAACCGCTATGCCAAGGCTGGCATTTTGCTTTACAACTTCGCTGCTCAGGCCGGTTAAATGTTCGGGTAAAGGCTCGGGGTTGTGTGCGAATTTGCCATTTACCTCCCCGTTCAATACTTCAATATCCTTTACACCCAATGCTCTTAGCAATGCAGGTACCGCAATGGCCCCCGTGCTGTTTACGGCATCAATTACTATTTTGAATTTCGCTTTTTTGATGGCTGCTACATCCACCAGTTCGTAATTGATGACCGCATCTATATGTTTTTGTAAAAAAGTATCATCCCTTGTTGAAGTGCCTAATTTATCAACCGGTGCGAAAACAAAATCTTCTCTTTTGGCGATATCCAATACCTTTTCCCCATCCTCGCTATTTATAAATTCGCCTTTGCTGTTTAGTAATTTCAAAGCGTTCCATTCTTTTGGGTTATGGCTTGCAGTTAGTATGATGCCGCCAGCCGCATTCTCAAACACCACGGCCATTTCTACGGTAGGCGTTGTACTGTAATCCAGGTCAATCACATTTAATCCCAATGCTTGTAAAGTACTGATCACTAAATCTTTTACCATCGCCCCGCTAATTCTTCCATCCCTGCCAACGATTATCTTCCTGTTGTCGTTTTCCTGCATCAGCAACGTGCCAAATGCAGCAGTAAACTTTACAATATCAAGGGGTGTAAGGTTATCACCGGTTTTGCCGCCTATCGTGCCCCGTATCCCGGAAATGCTTTTAATCAGTGCCATTCTCGTCAGTTAATGTTGAATGGCAAAGATAATAAAATGAATTTCGTTTAAACGGGGATTGGGGGGTATTTTGGGGAATAGGAAGATCTTTATATCACAAATGGCAATTTGTAAAGCATGTCTAATTTGATTGGCACTTGGTATTATCAGGATGTAACCTACGCTATGCTTAAAAAGCACCCAAAATTAAAATATCCAACAAACCTTTTTTGTCAGTAAAATAATCATACAACCAAAGCAAGGCTTCATCTGCAAAGCCGGCTGTTACAGGGTTCCAATGCGGATAACTTAAACGTTGGTTATACATTTCCGTACTTTCCAATAAAACAGGGTGGTTTTCATTTTCACAAAACTTATACCTGAAATTACTACTGCTTTTTTTACCGG
>JANOTW010000716.1:0-1575 GCA_031416575.1 Ferruginibacter sp. | reverse complement strand
TGCCTGCTGCCAAAAAACTGTCCTCTTTTCTTATATTGTTCAGGGTTTTTCTTTAGTGCTACCTGTATGTACGCATTGTAAAGATTTATCCAGAAAGCTTTTTTATCATCATCGGTTTTAATAATAGATTTTAGATCATCCAGGGATATATTTTTTAATTGAGAAATGAAGTCAGCAGTTTCCTCACCGGTTTTAGCAGCATACATAAAGTCCTGCGACAATTGCACTAACTTATTATTTGATTTTCCTATTGTGCTTGTCATTGTATCGTTAGCGGAAGGTACGGATAGCATGTCAACTTTGGTTGTCTTGGTTATGACAACAGGATTTGTATTTTGTTCAGATAACCATTTAGCGATATTAGCTTCATTTACATCTTCTGATACAGGAATAGCAATCACTTTTCCATCTTTACCTACAATCACTGTATAAGGATAAGCTGGCGGCTGAAATAATTTGGTAAAAATTCCTTGTTCATCAACCACCACTGGCAGTGTTAAATGGGCCTGTTTCTTTATAAAACCTTCCAGTTTATTTTGGGATTCGTCCGACACAAGGATAATCGTTACTTGATTTTTATACTTCTCCTGTAAAGCTGATAACTTCGGCAAAGCCCTGACACAGGGAACACACCAGGTACCAAAAAAATCAACAATAACTAACCTGTCTTTCAGTTTTTGAAAGGAAGATGAAGACTGCGAATTATTTAATATTTTGTTTATAGGAAAATCTCCTGTAACATCATTAACAGCATAGCCAGTTTGAGCCTGCAGAAAATATTTTACGCTAATAAACAGTACTGTGAAAAAAAATTTCATGAATGATAACTTATAGCTGGTCAAACTTTTAACGCCTTATAAACGTAAATTTACAAGCTAAAGATTTGATTTTTAAAATTGTTTAAATGATTCTTACACCTCAAATAATAAGTGATACGGCCTCCTTTCTAAGGAAAACCGGCTTTAACCATCCGATTGCCGGGATCGTAATGGGTACAGGTTTGGGAGCAATGGCTGAAAAGATTGAAAGCCCGGTATCAGTACCGTATTCCGATATACCTGATTTTCCGGAAGCCACAGTTGAATTTCATAAAGGCAATCTTCTTTTTGGAACAATTGGTAATGTAAAAGTGATAGCCATGCAAGGCCGTTTTCATTTCTATGAAGGCTATAGTATGCAGCAAATAACTTTTCCAATCCGGGTTATGAAAGAATTGGGAGTGGAATATTTATTTCTCAGTAATGCGGCCGGTGGAATGAATCCAGATTATAAAAAAGGTGATTTAGTAATGATAGAAGACCATATCAACCTGCTCCCGGATAATCCGCTGCGGGGACTTAGCGACCCGGCCTTTGGTCAGCGGTTTGTGGATATGAGCCAGGCCTACGATAAAACCCTGATGCAAATAATTACTGACAATGCTGCAAAACAAAATACTATTTTAAAAAAGGGCACTTATGTTTCAGTAATGGGACCAAACTTAGAAACAAGGGCAGAATATCGCTGGCTTCGATCTACCGGTGCAGATATGGTGGGAATGAGTACAGTTCCTGAAGTGATAGTGGCAAACCAGGT